>CAJWOB010000237.1 GCA_913043885.1 uncultured Spirochaetaceae bacterium
CAGTGGGAAACCAGTGCTGCCAAAAGGCCGGGTGCCGGCCAACGTGGTTTTCCCAGAGCCGCGATTGTGATTCATGAATGCCCAGGGAAACGGAATTGCCAGCCGGTGTACCATGATGCCCGGCAGGCAGCCCCTGTTCATACAGGCCGTGACCGGTCTCGTGCAGCACGCCATACAGGGAACTGCAGAAATCCCTCTCATCATATCTGGTCGTTAACCGGGTATCCCCGGGGGCGATACCTGAGCAAAACGGGTGCACCGCCGTATCAATGCGTCCGGCATCAAAATCAAAGCCAAATGCCCGGGCCACCTTCTCATTAAAGTCACACTGTGCCTCACGGGGATAGTGACCGCTCAACATGTCGCCAGAAACCGTTTCTGAGCGCCGTGCCGTACCTCCGAAACGCGACGGACGAAGCCTCGCTGCGCGCGGCGAACGATGACGAAATCGCTGCCATGCGCACCATGGTGAAGGACGCCTTGAAGGCGGGTGCTGTCGGGTTCGCAACATCGTATTCGCATAACCACTTCGGGGACGACGGGCTGCCCATGCCGTCCCGTGTTGCCGAACGCGAGGAGACTGATGCCCTGGTCAGCGCGCTCGCCGAAGCCGACCACGGCGAACTGCTCCCCGGAACGCGCTTCGACCACGGCGCTTGCCACCGTCACCGCGCGCTGCAATCGGCTGGGCGCCACGTCGGCGGCGATCATCGATCGCGACAGGTCCATCAGTACCACCACCTCCGAGCCTATGCGGGTCTCCTCTACTACCTCCTCACCCCACCTGATGCCGGCGACCGCCAGCACCACCGCCGCGAACCCGACGCAGGTGAGCAGCGCCTCGAAAAAACGCTTAAACAGGTACAGCTTGCGGGGGTCGGTGCGCGGCTGCGCAGACGAGGCCACCGGCGGCGCCGCTAAGTAGTCCAGATCGCGGCGGCCGCGCCAGTAGGTGGCGACATAGACCGCAGCCAGCGGCAACAGCGCCAGCAGCGCGTAGAGGCCGGTCGGATTGGCGAAACTCACAACACCTCGCGCAGGAGCACCCGGCGAAGGACCACCTCGATCAGGATCAGGATCATCGCCACCAGCAGCAGCGGCGCGTGGCGGGGCCGTCGGTGAACGACGATCCGGGAGCGGGTCTCCGCGCGCTCTAGGCCATCGATCTCGGCAAAGATGGATGCCAGCGCCGCCTGCTCGCTGGCCGCGAAGTAGCGGCCGCCGGTGGCCTGCGCTACGCGTCGCAGCAGCGCCTCATCGAAGCGACCGCGGTAGATGCCGCGACTCGTTTCCCCGGTCTCCGGATTGGTGAACTCCAGAACGGTGTCCCCGGCACGTCCCATACCTACCGTGTAGATCCGTATCCCTAGCTCCGCCGCAATCTCCGCGGCGGTCTCGGGCAGTATCTCCCCGGCGTTATTCTCGCCGTCGGTCATCAGGATCATCGCTCGGCTCGCTCCGGAGCTCTGGCGCATGTGCAGCGACGCCACACCGATGCCCATGCCGATAGCAGTGGCGTCGCCGAGTGTCATAACCCGCAGTCCATCGATCGACCGCTGCAGAAACGCGTACTCGGTGGTAAGCGGCACGCGGAGTGCGGCCCGATCGCTGAAGGTGACCAGGCCAATTGCGTCGTTCTCCCGGCCCGCGACAAAGTCGCGGATGACCTGTAGCGCCGACTCGAAGCGCGACTCCTCCCCGTAGTCGCGCGCCGACATGCTCGGAGATTCGTCCAGCACGATCATGACGTCTGCGCCGGGCAGCAGGTGCACCCGCTCCCTGGACAGCGTAACCGGCCCGGCCGCGGCCACGATCAGCGCCGCCACACCGACCCAGAACGCCACCCGGGCCAGCACCGCGGCCACGTGGTGCCAGGTCCAGCGCCGGACGAAGCCGTCGCCGCGCCACACCTCTAGCGTGAGGCGTGGAACGGCGCCCCGCCGCGGTCCCAAGTGCATGTAGTACAGCAGCGGAGGAACCGCGAAGATCGCCAGCAGGTAGAGCGGGCGCTCAAGGCTCCACATGGCTCGCCTCCGCCGCTAGCGCGCGTTCCATATCTCCGACCAGTGCGATCAGTCGTTCGCCGGTAGCCACCAGCTCCGGAGCGGCGGCCGAGTCGCCGCCGAACTTGACGCGATCGGCGGTCGCTAGGATTTCCGCCAGCTGACCGCTGTGTCCAGACTGCAGATGCTTGCTGGCGAACGCATCCTCCAGCTCGTGGGTGGTGGAGGCGTGCGCCGGAATAGCGAGCGTCGCCTCGAGGTAGGTCCGCAGGTTATGGGACAGCTCGACAAAGAAGGCCTCTGCGGACACGGGCGCCGGCTCCTCTCGCACCCGCGCGAGCTGGCGTCGCACCGCTCGCTCGAGTCGGATACGCGGCAGCGCCTGAGCGCGCTGGATCACGAACCGCCGTGACACCGCCAAGAGCCGTAGCGACAGCGTCGCCACCACGGTGGGCGCCACCAGAATGAGCAGTGCCGCCAGCAAGATCGCACTGGCGGTGCCGGGGGCTGCCACCTGGGGATGCAGCGGCCGCAACGCCTCGACCGTTCCCTCGTCACCGACGCTGAGCACCGAATCGGCCTGGGCCTTGAGGTTCTCGATGCGGAAGCTGCCCAGGTCGATGGCCGGCAGCGTTCGAACACCGGCCTGGAACACGCTGAAGGTAACGCGCAGCTCCCAGCGATCGTTTCCGCGCGGTAGCAGGGAGAGGTCGTGGACCACCAGCCAGGGGCCAGGGTTCTCGGCCGAAGGTTCAGCCGGCTGCTGCGAGCTGCGCAGGTCGATGCGAGCCTCCACCACGTCGCCGACGTGGAAAGTGCTCGGCACGAAGGTGATGCGCTCGATCGCCACCGGGCCGGTCGAGCCGCCGGCTGGATCCTGCGCGATCGCCGGTACGGCCAGACCGCATATCACCCCGGCGGCAAGCGCGGCACCGCGCGCAGCGCGACCACCGCTCACCGCTCGCATACCAGGTACCGCGGATACCGGCCGGCGCGCACGCAAACGAGCCGGCACTATCGGCTGCGGCGGCGGTTCTTGCGGCGGAAGAACGCCGCCAACTTCGCGCCGGGATCCTCGCCAACCTGGATCTCGACGAGATCGACCTTGCGGCGTCGGCAGCGATTGCGTAGCTCGAGCAGATGGAACTCCCAGTACTCCTTGTACTGCTCACGGAACCGACGCGACCCTCCGGGTGCGTATACCTGCAGGCCGGTCTCCGGATCGACCAGCTCCACGCTTCCCGCGACGGGGAAGCTGGTGTCGGCCGGCTCTGCGATCCGCACCGCCATCACGTCGTGTCGCCGCCGCAGCAGGCCGAGCTCGTGCCAGAACCCGTCGGTCTTGAAGTCGGAGATCACCACGCAGATGCCGCGCCGGTGCAGCGTCTCGGTCGCCGTGCGCATTGCCGCTGCGAGGTCGGAGCCGCCACCCTGCGCGTCGAACTCGATTACGTCGTTTATCAGCCGTAGCACGTGGGTGCGGCCGCGATCCGGTGCGATCCGGCGCTCCACGCGATCGGAGAACAGGAAAGCGCCGATGATGTCGCCGGTGCGTTGGGCGGACAGGGCCATTACCGCAGCAACCCAGGCGACCAGCTCGCGCTTACGCGGATCGCCGGTCATTACCGATGGCGAAACGTCGATCAGCAACGCCAGGTGGAGCTCGCGCTCCTCCTTGTACACCTTGGTGAACGCAGCACCCATCCGTGAGGTGACGTTCCAGTCGATGAGTCGGACGTCGTCGCCGCTGACGTACTCCCGCACCTCGTCGAACTCCATACCCTGGCCACGGAACACCGATCGGTAGTTGCCGCTGACCAGGCTCTCCACGAGGCGGTTAGCGACCAGCTCGATGCGTCTGGCGCGGCGGAAGATCGAGCGGTCGGTGGCGGTCTCCATGCCGGCGTGGCTAGGGGACCTCGACGTGGTTGAGCAGCGCGGCGATCAGGTCGTCGGCGGTCAGATCCTCCGACTCGGCCTCGTAGGTCACCACTATTCGGTGGCGGAGCAGGTCGTGGGTAACGTCCTTGACGTCTTCCGGAATCGTGAACGACCTGCCAGACAGGAGCGCCTTTATCTTCGCGCAGCGGTAGAGATAGATGGAGGCTCGCGGTGAGGCACCGTATTCGATGTATTGGAGGTACTCGGGATCCTTACCGGTCAGCCGCGGCGGAACGCCGGCTCCCAACCCGGTCGCGCCCCTGGCAACGTCCTGCCGCCGGGTCGCCTGGACCAGCGTTACGATGTACTCCTCTATGCGTGGATCGAGGCGCACCGCCTGCGCCGTATCCCGAAGCCCCTGAATGGCCTTGCGGTCGATGCGGGCGCTTACCGGGATGTCCCGCTCGTTACCGATCAGGCGCAGCACGTCCAGCTCCTCCTCGCGGGTGGGGTAGGGGACGTTGAGCTTGAGCAGGAACCGGTCCAGCTGTGCTTCGGGTAGAGGATAGGTGCCCTCCTGCTCGATCGGGTTCTGTGTCGCCATGACGAAGAACGGCTCTTCGAGGGCAAAGGTCTCGCTGCCGATCGTCACCTGACGCTCCTCCATGGCCTCCAGGAGCGCAGACTGCACCTTGGCGGGGGCGCGGTTGATCTCGTCGGCGAGCACGATGTTGGCGAACACCGGCCCCTTGCGAGCACTGAACTCGCCGGTGTCCTGGCGGAACACCATGGTGCCGATCAGGTCGGCCGGCAGCAGGTCCGGGGTAAACTGGATGCGCTGGAAAGTGGCGTCGGTT
>CAJWOB010000238.1 GCA_913043885.1 uncultured Spirochaetaceae bacterium
GCCCGCGCGTCGAACTGCCACGCATAGGGCTCGAACAGCCACGACCAGCCCAAGACGTCGCCCCGCCCCAGGTTCTGTAGCACCGTGCGCGAGCCGAAGCCGTTCGCCTCGACGTCGACGGCCCCCCGCATCACGATGTAGAACACGGTGGCGGGCTCGCCCTCGTGGAAGAGCACCGTCTGGGCTTCGTAGCTGGTCAGCGTGGACAGGGTGCTCATCAGATCCAACGTCTGATTGGGCAGGCCTGCGAGCAGCGCACATTTCATGCCGCTGTCCATATCGGTTGGCTCACCCGAGATGTAGCACCGCGGCGGCCGTATCTGGATCAGGGAGGCAGCTATCGTGTCATCGGGGATTCGTGGGTCGCTTCCCCCACCGTGTGTGCGGCGACCGATCGGCGCAGCGACGCCCTCCAGCCCCGCCCGCCGCAAGTGCGCACTGCCAGCTTCCCCCCTATCCTTCGCCAGGAGCCGCTGAATGATCATCGACGGTCACATGTACATCTTTCCGCCAAAGGACTCGCAGGGCGGCTACCCCACCCTCGCCGACAAGATGCGGGTGGTACATGCGGAGGAGGGGACCCATCACCAGCCGGTCTGGCGGGTGCGCGACAAGGCCCCGGCGGACAACAGCACCCTCATCGATCCGGACACGGGCGAGCTGCAGGAGGTCACCTGGACGCGCGACGAGCTATGCCGCCTGGCGTGGATCTACGAGGGCGAGACGTACACAAAGGTGCACACCCCGCCGATGCTGCACAATCTGGAGTCCACTCCCGAGCTGATGATTGCCGAGATGGACTACGCCGGTGTGGAGGTCGGCGTCATCCACACCTACCCGGTGTTTGGCCACTACCGGTTCCTCAATCAGCACCTGCGGGAGGCCACCCACCGCTTCCCGAGCCGACTGCGCCGCCTTGTCTCGCTCCCGGAAGCGGAGCTGCCAGCCAGTGCCAATGCGCTGGCCGACTATGTAAGGGCGGAAGTGGAACGCGGGGGCGTGGCGGGGGTGCAGTTCATTCCCGGGTTCTACTACCAGGGTGGTCACACCGAGCCGTGGGACGCTGGGCAGCTGCAGCCGTTCTGGGACGTAGTAGCCGACCTCGGCACGCCAGTTTACTTCACCCTGCTGGGCGGGGTCGGCACCAGGGCCTTTAGCCGCGACTGGGTAGAAGGGTATCTGGAGGAGCAGGCGATTCTGTCGCGGTGGGTGCGGCGCTACCCCGCGCTGGCGGCGGTGGTCACCCACGGCTTCCCCTGGCGCGCGTTCTACGACAGCGACGACGATGCTATTGCTCTACCGGAGGGGATCTTCGACCTCTTCGAGCTGCCGCAGTGCCATCTGCAGCTGCTGTTTCCGATCATTATGGGCAGCGTCTGGGAGTACCCGTGGCGAGAGGCAGAGCCGACCGTAGTGCTGTGCGTGAGGCGGATCGGCGCCGATCGGCTTGTCTACGGCACCGACATGCCGATGGTCGCGCGCTTCTGTACCTACACGCAGACCATCGACCAGTTCCGTCGCCACTGCGACTTCCCGTCCGCCGCCGACCGCGAGCACATCCTCGGTCGCACCGCGGCGAAGCTAATGGATATCCCCTGGAGCTAGCTCAGGACACCTCCACCATCACCTTGATGGTCTCGCCGCTGGCGGCCCCGGCCATATCGAACGCCTCCTGTACCTCCGTGAGCGGGTAGCGGTCAGTTATGAGCGCGGCGACATCGGCGCGACCCGACGCCACCATCGACAGCGCCGTCGGGTAGGTGTTGGCGTAGCGGAACACGCCCAGCAGGTCTACCTCCCGAGTCGCCGACTCCACGATGGGGAGGGTGAGCCGATCGGCACCGAGACCGACCAACACTACCTTGCCACCGGAGCGGGTTGCGGAGATGGCGTCGCTCACCGCCGACTCGGCGCCGGAGCAGTCGATGCTGACGTCGAAGCCCCCGGCCTCCTGGGCCAGCTCTTGGACGGCGTCGCCGCTGCCCGGGTTGGCGGTGGCGTTCGCGCCGACGCGGCTGGCGTGGGCCAGTCTTCCCTCCACCGGGTCGGTGACGGCGACATAGTCCGCCCCGGCCGCCCGGGCGGCCAGCAGGCTGGTAAGGCCGATAGGTCCGGCACCGGTCACCAGCACCTTGCTGCCGACGCCGACGCCACCGCGGCGGCAGGCGTGGATGCCGACCGACAGCGGTTCCAGCATCGCCGCCTCCTCCAGGCCCACCGCATCGGGCAGCCGGTAGCAGAAGTCGGCGGCATGGACGATGTAGCCAGCCATCGAGCCATCGATAGGTGGCGTTGCCAGGAAGCGGACGCCGGCGCACAGGTTGTAGCGACCCGTCTTGCAGAAGGTGCAGCGCCGGCAGGGAACGCCCGGCTCGATGGCCACCCGGTCCCCTTCCTTCAGCGAAGTGACGCTGGCGCCCACCTCCACCACGGTGCCGCCCGACTCGTGACCGAGCACCATGGGCGCCTCGACCACGAATGGGCCGATGCGGCCGTGCTTGAGGTAGTGGACGTCGGAGCCGCAGATACCCACCGCGCCGATCGCGATGAGCACCTCGTCGGCCGCCGGGGTGGGAATCGGTCGCTCATCGAGCCGGAGGTGGTCGACACCGTGCAGCACGGCTGCTCTGTTCTCGGTGCTCATGGTGCCTCGACCCTACCGCGACCCCGCCGCCGGCTCCACCCACGAGGCCCGCGGGCGCTACCCACCGCTGGGCTCGGATGCGACGATGGCGCGTGGCAACCGCGCTGAGCGCAAACGACATCGATATTCGTCTCGCCGAAGCCGAAGCGGAGTACGAGCGCCGCAATCCGCGCTCACGGCAGCTGTTCGAACGCGGCGCCCGCTCGCTGCCGGGCGGCAACACCCGCACCGGGGTCAACTTCGCCCCGTTCCCTCTGTACGCAGATCGCGGCGAGGGCGTGCACCTCTACGACCTGGACGGCCACCGACACGTCGACTTCGTCAACAACGCGACCGCGCTCATCCTCGGCCACGCCCACCCACAGGTGGTCGCGGCGCTACAGCGGCAGCTGGCCCGCGGCACCGCCTTCTCCCGGCCCACCGAGCTGGAAGTCGAGATGGCGGAGCTGCTGCGCGCCAGAATGCCGGCGCTGGAGAAGCTGCGGTTCTGCAGCTCGGGAACCGAGGCGGTGCTCAATGTCCTGCGCGCCGCCCGTGCGTTTACCGGGCGGGGCAAGACCGCCAAGTTCGAGGGCGCGTACCACGGTATCGACGAACAGGCGATGGTCAGCTATCAACCGCCACTCGGCCCCGAGCTGGGCCCCGCCGAGCAACCAGCCTCAGTCCCATCCTCGGAGGGGCTCAGCCCCTCAGCTGTGGAGGATGTGGTGGTCCTGCCCTTCAACGACGGCGACGCCTGCGCGGCGATAATCGAGCGACACGCCGATGAGCTGGCGGCGGTCATCGTCGATCCGCTATCGACCGCCGCCGGTCTGGCGGTGCCGGAAGACGGCTTCCTCTCGAGCCTGCGCGAGATCACCGAGCGCCACGGCACCCAGACAGGCCACGTTGTCGGTGGTGTGGTCGGAGAGGCCCACCACGTGGTCGGGGAAGGCTTCGGCCAACTCCACCATGGCCCCCAGGCGAACCAGGTGGGGTGGAGTCGGATAGAGGTTGGTGGTGTGCAGGAGGGCCACGGGGACGTTCGCCTCGTGGAAGACCTCGACCGAGCGAGCGATGTCATCGATGGTGTTCATCCCGGTGCTCATTACCACTGGTCGGCCGAAGCCGGCCACGTGTCGAAGCAGCGGGAGGTTGTTGCACTCACCGGAGCCGATCTTGAACGCCTCGACCTCCATCCGTTCGAGGCGATCCGCGGCGGCACAGACCCAGATCTCTGCGGCGGCGTGGACTGCGGCGAGTCCGGCAGCTGCTCGGGCGGCGCCTGCACCTGCAGCACCGGCAACAACACCTATACCGGCAATACGACGATCTCCGGCCCCTCTCCGGTTTCTGGCGCGGTTCTGAACGTCCAGAGCGACACGGCACTTGGCGCGGCGTCGGGCAGCATCGATATTGAGAGCAGCGGTGTTCTGGAGCTTGAAGGCGGAGTCAGCGTTCGGTTGTTTTGTCCTGGGCCAAGACCGGAATGGCTTCCAGAAGGAAAACGAAGAACAGAAGAATGAATGTTGGTTTCATGGCTATCGGAGTTTCTTTTCAATGGCCTCGCGCCAAGCCGTGGGGAGGCCGGGTTTGGCGAGAGCTTTTTGGTAGGCGGCGCGAGCCTCCGGTTTGCGGTCGGCCGCGGTGAGTAGATCGCCCTGGATGGCGTAGGTGGTGGCGCCCCAACTACCGGTTTGCTTGGCGGCGTCGATGCGGGCGAGGACCGGCAGCAACTGGTCCAGAGCCTCGAGCGACAACATGTTCGGACCGTCGGAGAGCGCGACCGAGGGGTCCTCGTGCACCTCCATGAAGAGCCCCGAGACCCCGACGGCAACCGCAGCCCGGGCCAGGGGCGCGACCATCTCCCGGTCGCCACCCGAGGACTTCCCGAGCCCTCCCGGACGCTGCACCGCGTGCGCGCCACGTACGGCCCGAAGGTGCACGGAGCGATGGCGCTGCACTCGGCGACGAGGCTCTCGCCGCTTCGCTCGGGATCGAGCCCATCGCGCAGGTGGAGAACCACCACAACTTCGCCTGGATCGAGACGCACGAGATCGACGGCGAGGCCCGCGAGGTGGTGGTCCACCGCAAGGGCGCCACGCCTGC
>CAJWOB010000239.1 GCA_913043885.1 uncultured Spirochaetaceae bacterium
ACCGAGTGCCCTTCTCGACCTTCCGGGTCGAGCGGGTGCGCTTCTACCGCAGCGGCGCCGAGCGAGTCCGGGTCCTCACGCTCACGCGGCTCGACGACCTGAACGTCGGGCGCAGCGTGTTGGGCTTCACCCGCGAACAGGTGCGCGACGCGCTGGTGCTCCAGGAGCGCGTCGAGCGGCACATGGTCGACTACATCCTGCCCAGCCTCGGCGCCGACGCGCGCATGCCCCTGCTCGACGACGCGGCGCCGCCGATGGAGGCCATCGAGCGCGCCGCGGCGACGGATGCCCGGGAGCTGGCCGTGGCCATCGCCGGCGACGACGCGCTGGTCCTCGGGGAGCTGATGGCGCGCCGCCGAGCCCTCTTCGACCGCTGGCAGGAGCGCTACGCGGAGAGCCTGGTGATGCGCCGACCCGGCGGCGTCGACATGGACCTCGAGAGCTACGCCGCGCTGGAGGCGCGCAGCGACGCGCTCGCACACGGAGTGCGCCACTGGCATAGCCTCGATGAAGACGACGCGATCGCTGAAGCCCTGCTCTGCGTAGTCCTTTGCCTCCTCAGCGTGGTGACCGCCAACGTGCAAAAGCGTGGGCGGTGGCGGTGGCGTGGTCAACTGCACGCTCACTCTCCGTGATTTGACCGCACGTCACGCGACGCTCAGACTCGGCCTATGGCAGCATCGGCACGGGTCGTCATCGTCGGCGGTGGAGTAACGGGGCTCAGCACCGCCTATCACCTTGCGCAGCGCAGCGGTGTCGAGGTGGTTCTGCTCGAAAAGGGACCGGTCGGCGACGGCTCCAGCACCCGCGCAGGCGGCATCTGTACGTCGCAGCTGTGGGCGCAGGTACCCATCCAGGTGCGGGTCATCGCGCTGCGGCGCTTCAAGGAACTGTCAGAGGAGCTACCGGACTACACCTACCACGACGTCGGTTGCCTGAACCTGTTCGATCCGGAGGAGTTGGAGCTGCGCCTGCAGATGAAGAAGCTCTGGGACCAGTACAGCGTGGCCAACGAGCTGCTCGACGCCGACGAGATGCGCCGCCGCTGGCCGGCACTCGTGATCGAGGACGACATACACGGCTTCCTCGACGAACGTGGCGGCTACAGCGAACCCGACGAATACGTCCCGGCCCTGGCGGCTGGATGTCGCCGTCGCGGCGTCGACATCCGCGAGTTCACCGCCATCTCGGAGCCGGCAATCGAGTCGGGCAGGTGCACGGGGGTGCGCACCGCGTCGGGCGTGGTCGAGGCCGACCGCGTGCTCTCCGCCACCCACGCATGGAGCGACACGGTGCTGGCGCAGGCTGGCTACCAGATGCCGTGCAAGCTGTTCGTTCACCAGCGCTTCGTCACCTCACCGATGCCGCGTCCGGTCGCCCTGCCGGCGGTGAATCATCATCCCGGCGGCTGCTACTTCCGACCTGCAGACGGCAACCGCATGTTGCTCGGCATCGGCAGCCCCGATCGAATGGAACGCCCGGCGTTGGCGGCGGACGAGCGCATGGCCGGGCTCACCATCGACGAGGAGCACTTCGCGCGAGAGCGGGAGCGGCATCTGCGCCACGTCGATCTCGGCGGCCCGATCAGCTTCGAGATCACCAAGATTGGCATCACCGCACACTCCGTCGATGGCGAACCGATAATGGGTCCGGTCCCGAGTGTCGAGGGCCTGTTCGTTGCCGGCTGCCTCCATTCTGGCGGCTTCGCCTACAATCCCGGAGCCGGCTATGTGCTCGCCGAGATGCTCGCCGACGAGACCCCCAGCGTCGACATGAGCTACTACGCCGCCGACCGTTTCGATCCCGCCGAGGTGCAGGAGTTCATGGCCACGAAGATCAGGGAGGGCGAGCAGTCCCACATCCGCGGCCGCAGCAAACGTCATTAGCAGCCTCCCCACGACGTGCTGCCTAGCGACTACACGGAGAGGGTCTACGCCGGTGTGCTGGGGAAGATCATCGGCGTCTACCTCGGGCGGCCGTTCGAGGGATGGACCTACGACCGCATCCTGGCCGAGCTCGGCGAGATCGACTATTACGTCAACGACCGCGTGGCCGGCCGGCCTCCACTGGTGGTCACCGACGATGATATCAGCGGCACCTTCACCTTCCTGCGTGCCCCCCCGACTACGGTAACTGCCCTGAAGTAACGCCCCGGCAAATCGGACAGATCTGGCTCAAGTACATAATAGAAGAGCGGACCGTGCTGTGGTGGGGGGGGCCTCGGCAACTCGACCGAGCACACCGCCTACCTGCGCCTCAAGAACGGGATGGCGGCACCGGAGTCGGGCTCCATCGCCAGCAACAGCCAGATCGTGGCCGAGCAGATCGGAGCACAGATCTTCATCGATGGCTGGGCGCTGGTGTGCCCCGGCGATCCGGAGCGAGCGGCAGACCTGGCCCGCAGGGCGGCCAGCGTCAGCCACGATGGCGAAGCCATCTATGGCGCGCAGGTGGTGGCCGCGATGGAGGCGCAGGCGTTCGTCGAGGAGGACATCGACACGCTGTTGGACGTCGGCATCAGCGTCATCCCAAAGGACTCGGTCATCTACCGAATGATCGACCACATCCGCGGCTGGCACGCCGGGGAGACCGATTGGCACCAGGGGTACGCCAAGATGGCCGCCACCTACAACTACACCAACTACGGCGGCAACTGCCACATGGTGCCCAACCACGGGCTCATCATCCTCGGCCTGCTCTACGGCGGCGGCGACCTCGGCGAGTCCCTGAAGGTGGTGAACACCGCGGGCTGGGACACCGACTGCAACTCCGGCAACCTTGGATGCCTGCTCGGCATCCGCGGCGGGCTGGCGGCATTCGACGACGGCAGGGACTGGCGCGGCCCGGTGGCCGGCCGCCTGATTCTGTCGACCGCCGACGGAGGCCGCGCCTTTAGCGATGCTGCCGCCGAGGCCCAGCACGTCGCGCAGATTGGCCACGCCCTGGCCGGCGAAGCGTGGACCGCGCCGAAGGAGGGCGCGCGATTCAACTTCGAGCTTCCCGGCAGCGTGCAGGGGTTCTGGGCGGAATGCGATGGAGAGCGTGCGGCAGCCGCCGACCGAGCCGCCGTCGCCAACGTCGAGGGCAACAGCGCCACCGGCACACGCTCACTGCGGGTCAGTGCCGCGGGCACCTCGGGAGCCGCGGGGCGGGCGCGGGCGCTCGCCGCTACCTTCATGCAGCCCGATCAGCTCGGGCACATGCACTACGATCTGGCGGCCTCCCCCACCCTCTACCCCGGGCAGCGACTGCAGATTGGCCTGCGTCTGGACGCGGACGCGTCCGCCCCGGTGAGCGTCCGCCCTCTGGTGCGGGTGTACGACGAAGCCAAGACGCTGGACACCGTTCACGGCCACGAGGTCGCAGCCGCCCCAGGAGAGCCCACCTCGATCGATTGGGTGGTACCGGACACCGGGGGGCAGCCCATCGCTCAGGTCGGGCTGGAGTACCCCGGCGCTAACCCGCTGTACCTGGACTACGTCGACTGGAGCGGGAGCCCACAGATAGAGCTTGCGCGCCCCGCGGACAGCGACACCGCCGCCAGAGATCGAGAAGCGGTGTGGCGACGCGCGTGGGTGCCGGGCGTAGACATCTGGCTGGAGACGGGCCGCGAGGCCTTCAACCTCACCCAGAACAGCGGTCGCGGGCTGCTGATCCACGGCGCCCGCGACTGGCAGGACTACCAGGTGGCAGCGACCGTCACCCCCATCTTCTGCGGGAGAGGCGGGCTCGCCGCTCGGATACAGGGTATGCGGCGAATGTACGCGCTGCTGCTCGAGTCGCCTGACACGGTGCAGCTGATCAAGGCACTGGACGGCGACACCGTGCTGGCCCGCTCCCGGCTAGCCTGGACCGCCGACACCCCCTACGCGCTGCGTCTTCGAGCTATCGGTAACAGAATCGAGGGGTGGGTCGACGGCGAACGGGTGGTCGATGTCACCGACACCGACGACCCGTTGACCGGGGGTGGCGTCGCCTTCGTCGTCGAGGAGGGCACCTGCTCGCCAACGCCATGTCGGTGTCACCCGCCGCATAGTCGCGCAGTCGCCGCATAGTCGCGCAGTCGCCTACCAGATCGCCGCCGGGTAATGCGAGTGGATGGTGTCGTCCCTGGTGAGCAGCAGAGATTCGTCGATCGCCGCCTGAGCGGTGATGAGCCGGTCGAACGGGTCACGGGTCCACTTGATGCCAATCGACCGCCTTGCCACGGTCGCGAACGACTTGTTGCAGACCTCGATTTGGATGGTCTCGCGGAGGTATTCGTAGATCTCGAGCGCCTTGGCGGTGGTCTTGCCGGTCTTGAACAGGTACTCCAGCTCGAGCAGCACCATCGGCGAGAGCAGGAGATCGTGGTGCTCGATTAGCTCACGTGCACGCGGCGAGATGCGCTCCGCGTCTTTTGCGTACAGCCATACGACGACGTGCGTATCAAGGTACATCGTCGCCACGCCATTCGTGAGACCAATCGAGGTGCACCAGCTCGTCGGGGTCGCCCACCACCACCTGGTGTTCGCCGAGTCGATCCCACTTCGATCCCGGCTTCTCGGCGACGATCCTCAGCAGCTGCCCGTTTCGCTCTATCTCCACCGGCACGCCGGTCTCCACCACGGAGTCCAGGATGTTGTAGAGATTCTGCCGAAGTCTTGTCGCGCTGATTGCAGCCATAGGGCGAAGTTACGAATGCAACGTACGTACGTCAACATAGATACGTACGTATCAC
>CAJWOB010000240.1 GCA_913043885.1 uncultured Spirochaetaceae bacterium
GCATGTAGCTACCCGGGTCCGGGAAGACCGAGTGCATGTAGCCGCGCTCCAGGTGCCAGCGGTAGACCGCGGCACCCTCGCCGCCCTCGTAGAGCCGGGCGGTCTCCAGGAAGCTCGTGTTGGACATCAGCCCGGAGACGTGACGCCGCCACCCGGTGGGGAAGCACGTGTCGCGCACCATGAAGTACGAGCCGCGACCGGTGACCACGTGGATCGGCCGTCGCGTCCCCAGCCCCACCAAATGGAGCACGCAGTCCATGGCGGTCTTGCCGCTCCCGATCACCACCAGCGGCGCGGGCGTCGCCGCGGCGGCGGCGTCGGCGACCCGGGGGTCGGTGACCGAGAGGCTCTCGACCGCATCGGAAGCGATGGGGAAGGGCGGCCGGATGGTGATGTCGAAGCCCTTGGCGATGAGGAGCCGGTCGGCGCGCACGCCGAGCGCCCGGCCCTCGGCGTCTCGGGCGCGGACGAGCACCCGGCCCCGGTCGACGGAGTGACTCCGGTACTCGTGTCCGAAGCGCGCGTCGACCTCGAGCTCGGAGGCCGAGATGCGCGGGACACTGGTGAGGTAGTCGAGGATCTCGCCGTGGGTCGCCAGGTGTTCGGGGGGCGCGTCCAGGGCCCAGGGCTGATCGCCGGCGACGAAGAGTCGTTGGGGCTGGTGGAGCCGCACGAAGCGGTATTGATCGATCCACTGGCCGCCCCAGGTCGCGTTGCGGTCGAGGACGACCACGCGCGCTCCCGCGGGCAGGTACTTGGCGGCCGCATTCAGGGCGTTGAGGCCCGCGTAGCCCGCTCCAACGATGCACAGCGCGCAGTCGAGTTCCTTCGTCGACTGGTCAGTCATCCGATCTTCGACCCATTCGACGAGACCCTACTCCGCGTCGTTCAATTCGCGAAGTCACCGTCTGGAGAGGTTCCTGGCGCCATCGGTCGGTGTGCTTCGCCCACCTACCTCCTCCGACCTTCTTCGTCGCGCTCCGTCGGGCCGGCCCGTCTCGACACCGGGGTTCGGTCCCCGAACGGAACATCATGCGACATCCTCTTCCCCCCCTCTTGCTCGGGCTGCTGGTCCTCGGCGGCTGCACCGTCACCACCTCCGGCCGGGCCACCGTCCGCACCACCGCATCCGCGAGCGTGGTCACCACCCCGACCTACGTCACCATCGCCAAAGACCCGCCGCCTCCGCGCGCCGCGGTCGCCGTCCGTCCGGCGCAGCCGCGCGCCGGCGCGGTGTGGGTGGAGGGCTACTGGGCCTGGAACTCCGACTGGGTCTGGGTCGATGGGCACTGGGACTCGCCGCCGCAGACGGGCTTCGTGTGGGAACCGCCGGTCGTGGTCGCCGTCGACGCCGGCGGCTACCAGTACCACCGCGGCTACTGGCGCCGTCGGAACAACGAGCCCCCGGCGGTCTACCGCACGGCAGGCACCATCCGCGTCCACGTGCGGGCGCAGAACGATCCGGTCCCCGTGAGTCGCGTCGTGGTTCGCCGGGGCTCGCCGCCCCCGCGGCAGGTCGTGGTGCGCGGTGGCGCTGCTCGCGGCAACTCGTCCCGGGTGGTCGTCCGCCAAGCGCCGGCGCAGGGGCGTACGAACGTCCGGGTTCGCACCCAGGGGAACGCCCGGACCGAGGTGCGCGGCAACGGCCGCACCGACGTCCGCGTGCGCACCCGAGAACCACACCTGTTCCATGTCCATGTTTGGTTGGGGCTCCCAGATAGTCGGCTCGAAATCGATGCGGTGCTGGTCTATGGCCAGGGCGTGTCACGCCACACGGACATTCGGACCGATCTTGGCGTTGTGAAACTCGTCGCGATCGTCGAAGAGCCCGAGAAACCGATATGGGATGCCCATCGCACCCACGGTGTCCCAGACGCCAACGAACGCGATCTCGCGTGAAGGATGCGAGTACTCGGCACGAAAGGCAGCCGAACTCTCTCCGCTGGGATGGTGCAGCGCCCCTCGCCTGCGATAGCGATCGAACGCCTCCTGTATCAATGCGGCGTCCGGGCGCTTGACGATGCCGCAGTTATAGATGAGACCGCACAGGCATCGGATGGTGTAGGCGCCCCGGCTAAACCCGAACAGGAAGAGCTCGCTCCCAGGGGAGTAGTTCTGCACGATGTATCGAGAGGAGTCCATTATCTTCTTGTTGAGACCGCGACCGGTGAGGCCGCCGATCCAGCGGTCGTGGTCGGCGCCTATTCCCCAGTCGTAGAAGACCTGCTGTACCTGCTCTCTGCCATCGACCGGTTTGATAGCTCGGGCTAGCCGCAGCACGTTGGTGGGCGTATCTTCGGACGGATCCTCCTCCGGTCGGTTCCATGTTCCGTCTGCGCAGATCACGATTCGCTTCCTCATCGGCACCTCCATGTTCGAGCTTCTCGCGTGCACCGCCACACAACGTGGCCGCCGAGTAGCGGACCTACCAGACGCCTGCCGCCAGTACCGCCGCCGCCGGAACGGCGAATAGTATCGTCGTGGCGATGGCGGCCAGGATGTGCCAGAGGCCGTGGCCCAGCTTCAGCACGCCGACGTTGAACGCGTTCGGCCCCGGCTTCACCTTGAGGACGAAGCGGTCCAGCAGCCACAGGCCCATGGCCAGAGCGAAGGAGGCTACCGACCACCACAACAAGGCCGTACCTTCGGCGTAGCCGGCGCGCTCTGCCACCAGAAACGCGGGTATGTAGGTGAGCAGCAGGATGACTCCTACCTTCCAATAGATGTCGACCTTCTTGAGGATGATGCGCAGGAAGGGGGCGAGCAGCATCGCCAGCACCAGCATCGGCGCCGCGATGAGCGCCTCCCCTACCCCGAGCTGCCGGCCCCAGGCAAAGAAACACAGCGCCACGAACACCCAATAGATGCCGATGACGTCCAGATGGCCCGACCACTTGGTCGACAGGCCGTGGTACAGGCACGAGCCGATGGTGAGCACCAGCATCGCGAACATGAACACGTAGCTGGTGGGGTGCTGAAGTAGAGGCCGACCAGCACGCCTCCCATCGCGAACGGCAGGTTGGAGTAGGTGTTGACTGGCTGCTGCGGGACATACGTGGTCCCCAGCTCGCATGCGTTCAGATGCGCTTCGTACCAGCAGCCGTCGCAGCCGTGATAGGCGGGCGTCACACGCTCCGGGTCGATGCGTAGGAAGGTGATGACCAGCGCGACGCCAACCAGGATGCCGGTACCGCCGACCAGAACCACCGCCAGGTTGGTGCGATCGAGCACCTCCCCGAGCAGCCACCAGGTCGCCGCCACTACCAACAGCAATAGGCAGACCGCAGGAAGAAACAGCCAACGGCGGGAGGCAGCGCGCTCCTGGTCCGTAAGGGCGCCGAAAGCCGTCGCCGGGGTAACCGACGCTGGGGCGCCGGCGCTCCGCAATGCTTGTCGAGGGTTACCCCGGGGCGGTCGGCCCAGGCTCGGTAGAGCGCCCGGCCAGCGCGCTGATGGTGATTGATACAGGGAATGAGCAGCAGCGACGCGAGCGGTGTAACGATGCCCACCCCGATCGCCGCCTGGCGCGGTAGCGCGTCACCTCCGGCGCTCGCCCCGCTGGCCTGCAGCACCTGCACCGAGCCGGCGGTGACAACGGTGGCAATCGCTGCAACCACTACCAGCCAAAAAGCGCCGTGTAGCACCGTGGCGAGGCGCAGGTGGCCCGTCGCCAGATTGGTTTGACTATCGTCGCTCATGCTCGCACCCCCCATCGCCGTCGAAACGTCCGCGGATCTTCACGCTCTGCTCGTCGCATAGCCTCATTCACCAGCTTCACCTCGAGCTCTTCTCGAGCTCCCGGACGAGCATCAGGAGTGGTGGACGGTAGTGGGACGCCATCGGCGCCATTGCGAAACCGTAGTGCCGCGCCGGTGGCACGCAATCCGTGCTTTCGCCGATTCCGCTGCCGCATTTCCTACAATCGGATCAGCAGCATAGCGCGGCGCACCACGTTTCGGCCGGCGGCGAGACGGGATAGACGGCCACCTGGTGCCTTGCCGGATAGTTCGGATCCCTCGCCGTTTAGGGATCCTGAGGGGCCACTCTCTCCGAGATCAGTCCGTAATGCTCGATGTGGCGGTTGAGCGCGAAGTCGAACGCGTACTCCCTGTACTCGTTGGCCATGTCGAGATCGCAGCGGGCAACGACCAGCTCGTCCTCCAGGGTGGCGGCCTGCGCCACCACCTCTCCTGACGGCGCGATGATGCAGCTCTGGCCGATCTGACTGACCTCCTCCTCGACCCCGGCTTTTGCCACGCCGACCACCCACATGGCGTTCTGATACGCCCCGGCCTGCATACGGAGGAGGTTGTGGAAGTTCGATAGATGGGCCACTCCTGGCTTGTCGGTTGGCTGGTCGGGCGTGTTGTAACCGAGGAAGGTCATCTCCGCGCCCTTCAGGGCGAGCACGCGATAGGTCTCCGGCCAGCGCCGGTCGTAGCAGATACATACCCCCATGACACCGCCAAAGGCGCGCCAGGTGTTGAACCCGAGATCCCCCGAGTCGAAGTAGAGCTTCTCCAGGTTCTGGTAGCGGTGGCCGGGCTGGTAGGCGTCGTATCCGGGCAGGTGGATCTTGCGATATTTGCCGAGGATCTGGCCGCGCTTGTCGACCAGAATGGCGGTGTTGTAGCGCGACTTCCCGTTCGGCCCCGCCACCAGCTCGGCGTAGCCCAGGTGGAAGC
>CAJWOB010000241.1 GCA_913043885.1 uncultured Spirochaetaceae bacterium
CGGCAGCCCCGCCGCCAGCTCCTGCCCCGAGCGGCAGCCTTCGTTCACCAGCACCAGCGCGTGGCGACGGGAAACCGCCACCGCACCCCAGCGCCTGCCACGAAGCCCGCACTGCTCGATCAGCCAGGCCGCCGACAGCTTGACCGCACCATCACCGACCGGCCACCCGGGAGCAGCCGACTGCTCGTGCAGCGCGGCGTAGACGTCCGCGGCAACCACGGGGTTCTTGAAGAAGCTGCCGGCATTGGGGTGGGTGGCGGGATCCGGCAGCTTCTGGGCCCGCAGCTGGCCGATGGCGTCGCTCAGCTGGCGCGCCGTCGGTCGTGCGCCGGCACCAAGCCGCCGTAGCTGGTCGGCAACGCCCGGGTAGCCGGCGCGGATCTCGGCACGACTTGCCGGCTGCAGTCGCAGCACCACGGAGGTCACCACGCGACGGTCCGGCTGCAGCTTGAACACGCTGCTGCGGTACCCGAGCTGACAGTTCGCGGCCGCCACGGTGGCGCGCCCCCCATCGGCGAGGTCGTAGGTGTCGACCTCGACCAGCACGTCCGACAGCTCGGCACCGTAGGCCCCGATGTTTTGAATCGGTGCCGCGCCTACGGAGCCAGGAATGTCGGTTAGGTTCTCCAGCCCGTACCAGTCGCGTGCGACGGTCCGCCGTACCAGCGGCGGCCACCTCTCCCCTGCTGCGGCGCGAATGGTCATGGCGTCACCGTCAGCGGGGGTCTCCACAACGCCGCCGAGCTGCAGGCGCAGCACCGGGCCCGGGTAGTCGCCGGCGAAGAGGACGTTGGTACCCTCTCCAATAGGCAGCACCGGCAGGCCGGCTACTCGGGCGTCACCCAGTATCGCGTCCAAGTGGTCGACGCTGCGCACGGTGGCGGCAAACCGCGCGCGTGCCGGGGCGCGCAGCGACGTCCAGCCCTGCAGATCGGCGGTCTCGGTAAGGGTGGGGGGTGGTGTGCTCGCCTTGAGTCCCCGCTACAGCGGCTGGTCGTTCATCTTGGCCAGCACCTTGTACAGCCCCTGGGTGCCGTCATCTTGGAGACCGCTGGCCATGGCCGATACGTAGAACTGGTGGGCCAGCGCCAACCCCGGCAGCGCGAGGTTCATCGCGCGGCACTCGGCGAGGGCGATGCCCATGTCCTTGACGAAGTGCTTGATGAAGAAGCCAGGCGCGAAGTCGCCCTTTACGATGCGCGGCCCCAGGTTGTTGATCGACCAGGTCGCCGCGGCGCCCTTGCCGATGACATCGATGATCGCATCGCGATCCAGCCCCGCCCGATACCCATAGAGCAGCGACTCGACCACACCGATCATGGTCGAGGCGATGAGGATCTGATTGCTCATCTTGGTGTGCTGGCCGGCCCCGGCGGCGCCCATCAACTTGATGTTCTCGCCCATGAGGTCGAACAGGGGGCGAGCACGGTCGAACGCTGCCTGCTCACCGCCGACCATAATCGCCAGCTTCCCCTCCCGCGCGCCCACATCGCCCCCCGATACCGGCGCGTCTAGGGACTGTTGGCCGCGCTCGGCGGCCGCCCCGGCAATCCGCGCCGCCAGGCTGGGCTCCGAGGTGGTCATGTCGACCAACAGAGCGCCGCTGGGCGCGCTGGCGACGATCCCGCCGCTGCCTAGGAACACCTCCTCGACGTCGGCCGGATAGCCGACGATGGCGAACGCCGCATCGGCGCCTTCGGCCGCCGCCCCGGGGCTGGCGGCCCAGCTGGCGCCCGCATCCAGCACATCCTTGGCCCGCTGCTCGGTACGGGTGTAGACCGCCAGGTCATAGCCGGCCTTCACCAGATGAAGGGCCATCGATCTCCCCATAACCCCGGTGCCGATCCAACCGATCCGTCCAAATCCGTCTGTTGCCACTGTGGTACGTCCTCCTAGGCCGACGCGCGCTCAGCGGTGGGTCGGCGATAGATGTTGATTTGCCAGGCGAGGGTTCGCGCGGACTGGGCCAGCTCGAAGCCGCCATCGGCTATGCGTTGCCCCATGCATCGCCAGTCGTGGAGGAAGGGGTGGAACCCGCCGCCAAAGACCTTGCTGACCCCGATGACGATCCGCAGGATCAGCCGCGACAGCCAGATGTCGCGGGGAAAGCTCATGGCCAGCAGGCGATGGGTCTTGGCCATCGAGGCGTCGACGATAGCGTCGACGTCTTCGTAGCAGCACACCACCTTGTCCAGCACGGCCAGGTCGGCGTCGGGCAGCTCCGCGGCCAGGGCGACGAAGTCGCCGACCCGATAGTCGACGCGGTCGCTGAGCCCAACCCGGTCCGCCTGACGACGGGCCTCCTCCAGCATCGGCGCGGCGATGTCGATACCGGTGGCGTGTCCCACTCCCCGACCAAGTAGCGACAGATGCACCGGACCGACGCCGCAGCCGATGTCCAGGACATCGCCGCGCGGACCCCCTTCACGCTGCACCAGGTCGATGAGCGCCTGCTGCGCCGCATCCGGGCCCTTGCGCTCGAACGAGCGCCCATAGCGAGCGGCCTCCTTGCCAAAGAAACGACGCGTCCCGCCAAGGTCCGGTCCTCCGCAGCAGCTTCCTCCGCAGTGGGGCATCGACAGGCGAGTATCAGGCGTCGCCGGGTGTCGGTCAACGCGGTGGTCCGCTTGCTGGTATGCTAGTGTCGTGCGTAGCGGACCTTCCATCTCCGCCCGCATGGCGGGTGTGCAGCCGCCGATCATCCCCATCATCCACCAGCTCATCAAGGATCACCCCGGCACCATCTCGCTCGGCCAGGGCGTGGTTCACTACGGGCCGCCGCCGAGTGCCCTCCAGGCAGCGGTTGCCTTTGCCTCCCGCCCGACGGCGGAGGCCCTGGCCGACCATCGTTACGGCAGCGTCGGCGGTACCCCGCCACTGCGCGACGCCTTGGTTGCCAAGCTTGCGGCGGAAAACGGCATCCACGTCGAGGACCCCCGTGAGCTGCTAGTCTCGGCGGGTGCGAACATGGCGTTCGTCAACGCGGTGCTGGCCATCGCCGACCCGGGGGACGAGGTGATTCTACTGTCGCCCTACTTCTTCAATCACGAGATGGCGGTGGAGATCGCCGGGTGTCGGCCGGTGGTAGTGGCCACCGACGATCGCCACCACCCGGTCGTGGCGGATATCGAACGCGCTATCGGCCCCCGCACCCGAGCGGTGGTCACCAACTCGCCCAACAACCCCAGCGGCGCCGTCTACGCGGAGCAGACCCTCGCCGAGATCAGCCGACTGTGTGGCCAGCGAGGCGTGTACCACATCCACGACGAGGCCTACGAGTACTTCACCTACGGGACTCCCCACTTCTCGCCGGGGTCTCTGGACGGGGTACGCAACCACACCATCAGTCTGTTCAGCCTGTCGAAGAGCTACGGATTCGCCAGCTGGCGGATCGGCTACATGACCATGCCAGCACACCTGTGGGAGGCGGTCTCCAAGATCCAGGACACGCTGTTGATCTGTCCGCCCGTGGTCGCCGAAGCGGCCGCGGTAGGGGCGCTGCAGGCTGGCCGCGACTACTGCACCGCGCAGCGGGCGCAGACCGAGGCGGTGCGGGCCAGCGCCCTCGACGCGCTGCGCGAGGCAGAGGATCTGGTGGACGTCCCCACTGCCGAAGGGGCGTTCTACCTGTTGCTGAAGGTGAACGCCGAGCTCGATCCGATGGAGCTGACCCGTCTGCTGGTGGCGCGCCACCGGGTGGCGGTGCTGCCGGGGACCGCGTTTGGCCTGGAGGGTTGCTACGTGCGGGTGAGCTACGGAGCGTTGTCGCCGGCAGACGCGGCGGAGGGTATCGGTCGGTTGGTGGAAGGGTTGCGCGCCGAGGTCGGCCGATGACCCCCGAGCGACGCCGGTCTGAGCGACGCGCCGTGCGCGGGATGGAGTTACTCCACGACCCCGCACTCAATAAGGGCACCGCCTTCAGCCAGGTGGAGCGAGACGCCCTCGGACTCGAGGGTCTGCTGCCGCCCCGGGTGATGACCCTCGAGCAGCAGGCGGAGCGGGTGCTCGAGAACTTTCGCCGCACGCGGGACGACCTCGGCAAGTACATCTTCATGATCGCTCTACAGGAGCGTAACGAGACCCTGTTCTTCCGGGTGGTGGTGGACAACCTCGAGGAGATGATGCCGATCCTCTACACGCCCACGGTCGGCAAGGCGTGCCAGCAGTACGCCCACATCTTCCGCCGCCCGCAGGGGCTCTTCATCCCCATCGAGGCGCGAGGTCACGTTGCGCGCCTGCTGGAAAACTGGCCCTACCGCGACGTGCAGGTCATCGTGGTGACCGACGGAGAACGGATCCTCGGTCTTGGCGATCTGGGCGCCAGTGGCATGGGGATCCCGGTCGGCAAGCTCACGCTCTACTCGGCAATCGCCGGCGTGCACCCAACCCGATGTCTGCCGGTGTTGCTGGACGTGGGCACCAACAACGAGGAGATGCTCGCCGACCCCCTCTACTTCGGCTCCCTGCATCCACGCGTGCGTGGCACCGAGTACCACGACTTCGTGGAGGAGTTCCTCACCGCCGCCGCCGCGCACTTTCCCGAGGCAATCATCCAGTTCGAGGACTTCGCCAACATTCACGCCTTCGACCTCCTGGAGCAGTCGCGCCACCGGCTGCGCACCTTCAACGACGATATCCAGGGAACCGCGGCGGTGGCTCTGGCCGGAATCTACGGAGCTTT
>CAJWOB010000242.1 GCA_913043885.1 uncultured Spirochaetaceae bacterium
CCCGGGTCAACGAGCTGCTCGGCGGGCTGAGCACGGTCCAGCACAGGAGCCTACGGCGCCTGCTGCACGCCATCGATCCCGAGCCAGGGACGCCGCCACCCTCCTCTGCCCCACAAGCGGTCGAGGAGCCTGCAAATGTCTAGCCCTACCCGCGGCGCACTGCGCCGCAGCCTTGCCTTCATGAGCAAGCACTGGCTCCAGACCGCGCTGAGCTTCGTCTTCCTGATCTTGTCGGCAGCCGGAAACCTGGCCGTGCCACGCATCACCCAGGAGGTGGTGGACAGCGGCATCCTCGGCAGTCGCGCCGGGGTCATCCTCGCCGGCACATTGGTAATCGTCGGCGTCACCGCACTGCGGTCCCTGTTCACCTTTCTGCAGGGCGTGCTGGCGGCGCGCGTGTCGCAGCACGTGGCGTTCGACATGCGCAACGCGCTCTACGACAAGATCCAGCACCTCTCCTTCAGCTACCACGACCAGGCGCAGACCGGCCAGCTGCTGACCCGGGCCACCAGCGATGTCGACCAGGTACGCAACTTCATCAGCATGGGCGTCATCCAGATCGTAACGACCTTCCTGTTGCTCGGTGGCAGCCTCTACTTGCTGTTTGGAACCAACTGGCGGCTGGCGTTGCACGTGATTCCGGTCATGGCGGTGGTGGGCGTGGTGTTCTTCTTCATCTCACGCGTCGGCCGCCCAATGTTCCGCGTGGTTATGGAGAAGGTGGCGTCGCTCAACCACCAACTCGAGGAGAACATCGTCGGTGTGCGAATGGTCAAGGCCTATCGCGGGGCTGTTGCGGAGCGCCAGAGATTCGAAAACAGCAACGAAGACTTGATGCAGTACAGCCGTCGCGTGGCGCGCCTGTTCGCATTCGCCATGCCGTTGGTGTTCGCCATGTCCAACTTCGGCACGTTGGTGGTGACGTGGGGTGGCGGCGTACAGATTCTGGCCGAACGCCTCACCGTCGGTGAGCTCGTGGCCTTCCAGGGTTACCTGTTCCTGGCGATGTTCCCGATTACCACCCTCGGTTGGGTGATGATGTCTATCTCGCAGGCATCCGCCAGTGCCGAGCGCATCTTCGAGATCCTCGACGCGCGCAGCGACGTGGTCGAGAAGCCGACCGCAAGCACGCTGGCCCCGATGCAGGAAGGGCTGGTGTTCGAAGACGTCGAGTTCCGCTACGTCGGCAGCGGCGCGCCGATCCTGAGTGGAGTGTCATTCCGGACCAGCGCCGAGGAGACCATCGCCATCGTCGGCGAAACGGGCTCGGGCAAGAGCACCATCGTCAACCTCATTCCGCGCTTCTACGATGTCACTTCTGGGCGCATCACCATCGACGGCATCGACGTGCGCGACGTTACCCTGCAGTCGCTACGCCGGCAGATCGGGATCGTCCTCGAGGAAACCACGCTGTTCGGCGGTACGGTGCGGGAGAACATCGCCTACGGCCGCCCGGATGCCAGCGACGCCGAGGTACGGAGGGCGGCGGAGGCGGCATCTGCGGCCGACTTCGTCGCCGATCTCCCCGATGGGTACGACAGCACCATCGGTGAGCGGGGGGTCACTCTGTCGGGTGGGCAGAAGCAGCGATTGGCGATCGCCCGTGCGCTGCTGATCGAGCCGCGCATTCTGGTGCTGGACGACAGCACCAGCAGCGTCGATTTCGAGACCGAGGCGAAGATCCGCGCCGCCATCGAGCGGCTACGCATCGGCCGACTCTCTCTGGTGATCGCCAGTCGGCTGAGCACGGTGCAGAACGCCGACCGGATCCTGGTGATGGAGGGCGGCCGAGTGGCCGCGATGGGAGACCACAGCTCTCTGCTCCACGAAAACGCGCTGTACGCAGAGATCTACTACTCGCAGCTGCAGCCGGAGGCGGTAGCGTGAGCGGCGCGAACCGCGCAGGCGGCGCTCGAAGCGCTAGAGCCGCAGACGGCAGAGGCGGGCAGCAGGCAGCCACCCACGCGTCGACCGATCGGGGCATGCCCATGTCCGGCCGCCACCGCCAGATGTTCGGCTTCGGCGCCGAGGTGCGGAAGGCCGCCAAGCCGGGCGCCACCATCAAGCGCCTGGTGAGCTACGTACGGGACTCCCGCGGCGGCATCGTGCTGGTGTTCGCGCTGGCCGCCTGCGGCGCACTGGCCCAGGTGGCCGCACCGCCCTTCATCGCCCGCGCGGTTGACAGCCTGACGGCGTTCACCGGCGGCATGGAGAGCGCGTCGGAAGCCGGTCGGGTGCTCACCGTCAGCATGCTGATCGTCCTCGCACTCTACCTGGTTGGGTGGCTGGCCAACGCCGCCAGCCGTGCCGTTCTGGTAGACATAGGCCAACGCCTGCTGTTCCTCGTGCGGGCGGGCATCATGGAGAAGGTCCTTTCACTTTCGCTGGGGTTTTTCGATCGACACCGCGCCGGCGACCTGCTCAGCCGCCTGTCCAACGACACCGACGTCATCGGCCGCGTGGTGGCGATGGGGCTGGCGCGAGTGATGCAGAGCCTCCTGCTGCTCGCCGGCATCGTTATCGCGATGTTGCTGCTCGACTGGCGACTCGGGCTGGCGAGCTTTGCGCTGCTGCCGGCGATGTGGGGCAGCACGGTGGTGTTCTCGCGGCGGGCGCGAACTGCCTACCGCAAGACGCGACAGACCATCAGCGGCGTGAGCAGCGAGCTCGAGCAGAACATCTCGGGCGCCCGGGTGGCGCAGGCATTCAACCGGCAGTCGTGGAACTCGAGCGGTTTCCGCCGGCTCAACGCCGCCAACCGCGACGCCAATGTTGGCGCCGAATCCATCACCGCCGCATTCGCACCTACGATGGATGTGCTCAGCGCGGTGGGGATTGCCGTGGTGCTCGGCTACGGCGGCTACCTGGCCGCCGAGGAGCTGATCTCGATAGGCGTCATCGTCGCCTTCCTGCAGTACGTACGCCGCTTCTTCGAGCCGCTGCGACAGCTGTCCCAGCTGTGGGCTGCGGTACAGTCAGCGGTAGCGGGGGCGGAGCGCATCTTCGAGCTGGTGGACGAGCCGGAGGAGCTGGTCGACGCGCCCGGCGCCACGGCGCTGGAGGTGGGTCCCGGCCGTGTAGCGCTGGAGAAGGTCTCCTTCGCCTACGACCCGGACGCCCCAGTGCTCCGACAGGTGAGCCTGGTCGCCGAGGCAGGAACCACCGTGGCGCTGGTCGGGCCAACCGGGGCCGGCAAGACCACCATTATCAGCCTGCTGGAGCGGTTCTACGAGGTGGGAGATGGCCGCATCACCATCGACGGCCAGGATGTGCGTGACCTCACACAGGACAGCCTGCGGGCCGCCATCGGCATCGTGCTACAAGATACGTTCCTGTTCTCGGACACCATCGCGCACAACATCCGCTACGGCCGACCCGACGCAACTGACGAGGAGGTGGAGCACGCGGCGCGGCTGGCGAGGGCCGACGGCTTCATTCGAGCGCTCCCGGACGGCTACCAGACCACGCTCACCGAGTCGGCGAGCAACCTGAGCCGAGGCCAGCGTCAACTGCTGGCGATCGCCCGCGCCATCCTCATCGATCCACGGGTCCTGATACTCGACGAGGCCACGTCGAATATCGACACCCGGACGGAGCTGTTGGTGCAAGCAGCACTGGCGGAGCTGCTACGCGGGCGCACCAGCTTCGTCATCGCCCACCGCCTCAGCACCATACGCCGGGCCGATGTGATCTACGTGATCGAGGATGGCCAGGTGGTGGAACGCGGCAACCACGACGAACTGATCGCCGCCGGCGGTGCGTTCAGCAGGATCTACCAGAGCCAGTTCGACAACGCGGGGGCGCCAACCACAACCGCTTCCTGAGCGGCGTCAGTCGCCGGACGTCGCTCGGGCCAGGAAGGCGCGGTGGGCTTCGTCCCGCTCCGCGGCAAGGGCGCGGTAGTGGTCGTCCCGCGAGGAGCGAGGATTTGCCACGGTGGCGACAATTCGCTCGGCGAGCGCCGACAGCGGCGGCTGCGACGGATGGCGCCGATTCAGGTGTGCGTCGTCCACCGTACGGCCGCGCCACCAGCTGCCGACGTACTCGACGGCGTCGCCGGCGAGGTCCGCGGAGGTGATGGTCGACTCGGGGCGGCCCGGGACCAGGATGATACCCGCATGCCGGTAGCACCAGGCAACGTACTCGGCGCAGATGAAGGAATCGTTACGAGCCCGGCGCACCACCGCCCGGCGGGAGAGAAACGGGAAGCCGAACAGCAGTGCCACCTCGTAGGGGAAGTCCAGCGTCGCCTTGGCCCGCTCCAGGACCGCCTCCTGCTGGTCGGTCGTGAGCCCGCCCGGAACACGCACCACATCGACGAATGCATCACCGCCACGGTCGCAGATGACGTAGGAGATGCCCCGGCCCTCCGCGGAGATGGACCAGCCGTCCCCGGCATAGCGCTCCGCGTGCGAGTAGGGAGAGCTGGTGAAGCTCGCAATGAGCCCCGCTAACAGGTCGCCCCCGGCGCGATGCAGCACGATGTCCACCGGCTGCAACTGACTCGCGAGCGGCGACTGATGCGGTTGGTGGCCGCGCAGTCGAGAGCGCATCGACGGCCAGCCTATCACGCTGCCGCCGCCAGAGGTTTGACCGTGCCGGTGGGCCCGGATAGCGTCGATCGATGCCGTTCGGCGATGAATTCGTCTGGGGAACGGCAACCGCGGCGTACCAGA
>CAJWOB010000243.1 GCA_913043885.1 uncultured Spirochaetaceae bacterium
CCAGCCGGTGATCGCCGACGACTCCGGGCTAGAGGTGGACGCCCTCGGTGGCGCCCCGGGCGTCCTGTCTGCCCGGTACGGCCCGCCAGACGCCGACGATGCCGGGCGGGCCGCTCATCTGCTCCGCAACCTCGAAACGCAAGGGGAAGTCGTACGCACCGCCCGCTTCGTGTGCTGTATAGCCCTGGTCCTCGACGAGCGCCGCTTCCTGAGTGTGCAGGCCACGGTCGAGGGCCACATCGCCGAGCGCGCGTCCGGTACGGGAGGTTTCGGCTACGATCCGGTGTTCGTGCCGGAGTCTGAGACCCTTACCATGGCCGAGCTTGAGGGGCAGCGGAAGGACGCCATCTCCCACCGGGGGCGCGCGCTCCGCGCCTGCCTCCGCTGCGTCGATGCAGCCACCGCCCGGCTCCTAGGCTGAAGCTATCCACAGTGGCGCGCTCGACACTCTTCGCATGTAGCACCTGCGGCCGGGAGGAGCCCAAGTGGCTGGGGCACTGCCCCGACTGTGGCGAGTGGAACACCTTCGAGCCGCGATCGGCCAGCCTGCAGCCGGGCCGGGCCAGCCGCCGACGCGTACCGAGCGGTTCGGACGCCGGCGCCGTCGGTGGGGCGCCGACGGTCCAATCGCTGGGCGCGATCAGCGCCGACGACGCGGCGCGGTTGTCGTGTGCCAATGGCGAGCTCGAGCGCGCCCTCGGTGGCGGCTTCGTTCCGGGGTCCACGACCCTACTTGGCGGCGACCCCGGCGTGGGAAAATCGACGCTCACGCTGCAGCTCGCGGCGGCAATCGCCCGAGACGGCCGCACCGTGCTATACGCGTCGGCGGAGGAATCGCCGGCCCAGCTGCGGCTCCGCGCCGGACGGTTGGGTCTGGCCGACGCCGACATCGACGTCTGGGCCGGTACCGACGTCGATGATCTGCTGGATGTGCTCGAACAACGCAAGCCTGCCGCACTCATCGTCGACTCACTGCAGACCATGCAGGCGGCAGCGGCTGGTCTGCCCCCTGGCGGCGTCGCGGCCAATAAGTACGTGTGCACCGCCCTGGCCGAGTGGACCCGGCGCAACGCCGCGGTCACCGTCCTGGTGGCGCACGTTACCAAGGAGGGCACCATCGCCGGGCCGCGGGCGGTCGAGCATCTGGTGGACGTCGTCCTCTACCTGGAGACTGCGGCTTCTGATCTGCGATTGGTGCGCGCCAGCAAGAACCGCTTCGGCCCTGCCGATGAGGTCGGACTTCTGGAGATGGGAACGGGAGGGCTGGGCGAAGTCGGCGACGCCTCCTCCCGGTTCCTGGTGCACCGCGACGGGCAGCCTCCGCCCGGTGTGATCGTTGCCCCAGTGTACGAGGGCTCCCGCGTCCTTCTGGTGGAGTTGCAGAGCCTCACCACCCCGGCCAAGGCCTCGCTACCACGTGTTTACGCGGACCGCATCGACATGGCCCGCATCAACCGCCTGACCGCGGTGCTCGAACGCCACGTCGGTGCCGATGTCGGTGGTCAGGACGTGTACGTAAACGTGGCCGGGGGAATCCGCCTACGGGATGTCGCCGCCGACCTCCCTCTTGCCCTCTCCATCTACTCCGCACTCCTGCAGCGGCCGCTCGCGGCCGGCGCAGCGGCGTTCGGCGAGCTGAGCCTGGCCGGCGAAGTACGGCCAGTGGTGGCGGCGGAACGCCGCCTGCGCGCCCTCGCTCAGGTCGGTTGCGAGCGCATCACCCACCCCGGAGGGGATGTCGGCCCCGCAAGGGAGGGCGGCCCCTCACGCGGGACTGTTCACGTGCGAACGGTGGCAGAGGCGGTAGCGGCGCTTCGCTAGACACCCAACCGAGCCGCTCAGCCAAGGCCCAGCAAGCGTGACAAGAACGACAGCCCGACAAAGGTGCCGCTCGCGCTGCCCACGCTCGACAACAGGAACACCAAGAAGATGCGGGTAACTCGGTTGCGGTAGAAACCCTTGAGACTGCCGGCGTCGTCACTGAGGTCCTCGAAGTCCGTGACGCGCGGCTTGCGGACGATAGCCTCGATCATCCCGGCAAACAGCCCGACCCCCACCGTCGGGTTGAGTGACGTAATCGGGGCGGCGACGAACGCCAGAGCGATGGTGAGCGGATGAGCGAGCGCAGCCAGCGCCCCCAGCGCAGCGAAGGTGCCGTTGACCAGCACCCACTGCAACAGGCTATCGAGCACCTCAGTCAGATCGGTGCGGATGAGTCCCACGACGATAAGCACGAGGAACACCGCGGGAATCGACCACGGCGCCAGCTTCCCGGCGATGCTCCGCGGTGGCACCGTCTCGAGGCTTCGGAGCTCTTCATCCAGGTCGTGCGGGCGGCTCGTTGCAAGCTCCCGCAGACGTGTCTCGATCCCTGGCAGATGACCAGCGCCGACGACGGCCACGACCCGGGAGCCCTCCGCGGTGAAAATGCGTGCCGCCAAGTAGGCGTCGCGCTCGTCGATGAGAGCTCGCTTGACGGCCGGTAAGTAGCTGGCGAGCTCCTCCAACATACCTCCCAGGATGTTCTGCTGCTTGAGGCTCTCGATCTGCTCTTCCGGTAGCTCCTCTCGACTGAAGCCCGAGGTCAGCAACGCCGCCAGCATCTTGGAGCGTCCCCATAGGCCGGTAAGCTTCCACGCTCGCCGCAGCGTTACCTGGATATTCCGGTCGGCGAGGACGAACGGGATGTTGGCGCGCTCCGCGGCAGCGAGCGCAGCGAGCATCTCGGCGCCCGGCTGTACGCCGACGTCGAGGCCCAGGCGCTTCTGGAAGGAGTGGAGGACTACGTTGGCCAGCATCAGGAAGCCCTTGCGCTCCTTGAGTACCCGGCGAATGTCCAAGTCCATCCAGCTTCGTTCGTTGGTGATCGTTTCGTAGCGAGCGCGGTCTAGCTCCACGCACACCACATCGGGGCGGACGGTATCGATGGCGTGCTCGACGTCGGCGACGCTCCGTACGGAAACGTGGGCGGTTCCAACCAAGTGCACGGTGCGTCCGCCCAGCTCCACCACTCGGGATGTGTCCCCCTGGTCGGCCAGCGAATCGTGGCCCGCAACGCTCCCGTTGCCGCTCATCTCGGTCCTGCTCCCTCCCCCTGCTCGAGGGCATCGCCGAGCGACTGTGCAAGGTAGCGCTCCAGGTAGTCCGCCTCTGTGCGGTCTTGCGCCTCGAGCAAGTAGAGCGTCGCGGTGGCTGGGCGGCCGGCCAGCACCTCAGCCGCACCGAGATAGAAGGTCATGCGCGCCGCCTGGGTCTGGTCGCGATGATCGCGGTACTTGGTGTGTAGGGTGACGGTGTCGAGATCGCCAAGCAGTAACCGCGACGCATCGTAGTACCAGCTGTCCCGAGGGGCTACCGTCCGCACCTGCTCGACTACCTCGGCGGCGGCAGTCGCATCCTCCGCAAACAGGTGACCGAGCCCCGACAGCAGCAGATAGCCCAGCTCCTGTGGCTCGTGTTCGGACGAGCGCGCGAAGTACTCAGCGGCACGCGTCCAGTCTCCCAGGGCCGCGTTGAGCAGTGCTATGAAGGGGTAGGCGGGGTAGTAATCGGGGCGCAACGAGATGGCCCGTTCGTAGTCTGCCAGCACCAGCCCGGGATCGACCCGACGAAAGCGGACGTTGCCGCGGTGGGCGTAGGCAATGAACAGGGTGTCGTCGATCTCGATGGCGCGGCCGTAGTCCGCGCTTGCGGCATCTCGGTCTCCGGCGAGGGCGTGCAGCCGCCCGCGGTCGAGGTAGTGCCAGTAGTACTCGGGCTCCAGCTCCACCGCCCGCGTCATGTCGACGATGGCCTCCTCGTAGCGACGCTCCTCCCGCAGCACATTGGCTCGATCCACATACACGAACGCGTACTCCGGGTCGGCGTCGCTGGCACGGTCGTAGTAGCCCAGGGCTTCCTCCGGCTGCTCGTCGGCGGCGGCCAGCGACCCCCTCCCGAGGAGTGCAGCTACGTTGTCCGGGTCTTGGTCGAGCGCACGATCGAACAGCTCCGCTGCCGGCTCTGTCTCTCCCTCGCTTGCGAGGTGCGCCGCCAAGCTCGCCAGCGCGTCACTGTGGCTGGGGTCGGCGGCGATCGCCGCCTCCAGCCGCGCACGTTCATCGCCACCCTCCCCGCGAGCCGCCGCCAGCAAGGCGAGCGCGTAGTGGGCGTCCGCCATGTCACGTTGGTCGACGCCCTGCGTGTCCGCCAGCACCGCGGCGAGGAGCTCCTCGGCGGTCTCGTTGTCGCCCACCAGCAGGTGGAGGCGCGCCAGCAGGCTGCGGGTTGACGGCGCATCCGGCTCGCGCTCGGCCGCCTCCTGGTACTCCTGCAGCGCCGCCTCCGGGTCGGCTATACCCGAGCTGGTCGGCTCGTCGACATGCTTGAGCGCCGCGCGCTCGGCAAGGCGGCGAACAAGGGTTTTGCCGATGTCCTCGCCGGTCTCGGGGTGCGCGAAGAGCAGGAGGATTATCACTCCCCGAAAAATGAAGTTGACCACAGCAACCTCCTGTCGGACGAACCCGACATCCTCTCGGACGAGCCGGTCGAAGAGATCGAGGACGCCGAGATCGAGGAGGTCCAAGACCCAGACCGCCTCCGCGAAGACCGCGATGAAATGCGCGAATTGTTCGAGGGGGACGATCAGTGAGCAAGGCCAAGATCATCCCGAGCCA
>CAJWOB010000244.1 GCA_913043885.1 uncultured Spirochaetaceae bacterium
GCTCCTCGTCCGCCAGCTCCTCGTCCGCCAGCTCCTCGTCCGCCAGCTCCTCGTCCGCCAGCTCCTCGTCGGCAGGCTCCTCTTCGACGATCTCGACGTTCTCGTCGATGAGCTTGCGGAGTGCGACCACGTCGTCGTCGGACAGCCCCTCCACCCCGCGCAGCTGCTCTTCGTCGGTCGCCACCAGAGTTTCGATTAGCTCGATGCCGGCCTGGGTAAGGGCGGCGGCTATCCGCGGCTCGATGCCGGGCAGCTCGCCGACTTGGGTAATCTCCTCGGGAACGTCGCCGAACAACGCCGATACGGCGCGCTGCGAATCGGCGCCGATATCCATCTCGTTCACCTGCGGCCGCGTCCGGACGTCGATGTTCCAGTCGGTCAGTCGATTGGCAAGGCGCACGTTCAGGCCCTGCTTGCCGATGGCCAGGGAGAACTGGCTCTCGGGAACCACGGCGAGGGCCTGCCGCTTTGCCTCGTCGAGGACGATGACCTGCTCGATTTCCGCGGGCTTCAGCGCCTCGGTGATGAACGAGCGAGGATCTGGGTCGTAGCGGAGCACGTCGATCTTCTCACCCTCGAGCTCGCGGACCACGGTCTGAATGCGCACGCCGCGCATCCCCACGCACGCCCCCACCGGGTCGACATCTTCGCGGGTGGAGTACACCGACATCTTGGTGCGATACCCGGGCTCGCGCACCATCCGATGGATCTCGATGGTGTGGTCGTAGATCTCCGGCACCTCTAGCTCGAAGATCTTCTTCACGAACTCGGTATGGGTACGGCTAAGGACGATCTGCAGCCCGAGCGGCGCCTTTTCGACCTCGAAGATCATGGCCCGAATGCGGTCGTTGGGTCGGTACTGCTCGCGTGGCGACTGGTACTTGCGGGGCAGAATTCCCTCGGTCTTGCCGAGATCGACGAAGATGGTGCCGTTCCGCTCGCGCTGGTGATAGCCGACGATGAGCTCGCCGACCCGCCCCTCGAACTCCGAGTAGAGCGTATCCTTCTGGATGTCCCGTAGGGTCTGCCGCGCCTTCTGCTTGGCGCTCTGGATGGCGACGCGGTCGAACTCCTTGGGGTTGATCTCGATCAGCAGCTCATCGCCGATCTCCGCGTCCTCGTTGTAGGCCACCGCATCGGTGAGCGCGATCTCGAAGACGCTGTCCTCCACCGTCTCCACGATCCGCTTCTGCGCGAAGATGGCGATCTCGGTGCCCTCGTCGTTGACTCGGACGACCGCGTTCTCCTCTGTGCCAAACTTGCGCTTGTAGGCGGCGAGCAGGGTCTCCTCGATGGTTCGCACCACGAGCTCTCCGGAAATCCCGCGATCCTCGATCAACTGGCGGATGGCCAGCCCCATATCACTCGACATCAGTCACTCTCCTGGTCGGCTCTGGCCGACGACGACACCCGCTGAGCCGGCCGCTCGTGCTCGGCGCCGGTCAGCTGTGCCTTGCGGATGCTCGCTATCGCCACCACCACGCTCTGTCCTTGGTGGCCCGGTAACGGGGCGAGCGTCACCTGTTGGTCCTGTACGCCGCTGATCAGCCCTTCCTGCCAGTCATCTGCGCTCTCGGCCAAGATCCGCACCGCCTTTCCGACGAAGATCTCGAACTCGGTGTCGGCCTTCAACTTGCGGGTGATGCCCGGCGTACTGACCTCGATCGTGGCCGCGTCCAACACCGGCTCGGTGCCGAGCCGGAACTGCAGGTCGGCGGTGAGCTCGCCCAGTCGGGCCGCATCCATACCGTCGGCGGCGTACACCACCACGTGCGCGGACGCGCTGCCGCGAGAGCGATGCAGCCCGCACTCCACGACCACCGCCCCTTGGGAGGCTGCAGCCGCCGACGCGTGCTCCGCCAGCGCGACCTCGAGGTCGTCTTGCGCGCGATCGGTCGTATCGTCTGCGTGATCCATCTGGCGCGACCTGCGCGGCGCCAAAAAAAAGAGCCGACCTGGTCGACTCTTTCCGACGCCCCAGCACCTTCAGAGTTCACAGCGACGGTATTGGCTGCAGCGCGGCGCGTCAACTAGGTCCGCGGAGGAGCGCACGTCTGCGCAACGGCACCGCCAAACACGCCGCGTCGCTCGAGGCGTGCTACAGGACCAGCGAGGAGCGGTCAGTCCCGCGCCAGCGTGAGCGACCGCACGCTTCGCGCGCCAGCTGCCTTGAGGACGCGCGCGCACTCATCGATGGTGGCGCCGGTGGTGAACACATCGTCGATTACCACCACCCGCGCATCGACCAGCCGGGTGGCACATCGCGGACGAATCCAGATACGCCCTACCAGGTTGCGCGCCCGCTGCTCGTAATCGAGCCCCTTCTGCTCCGCGCCGCGTCGGCGGCGCAGCGCCAGAGTCACCGCCAACCGATGCCGGCGGCCCAGCTGCTACGCGATCAGCGCGATGTGGTCGTAGCCTCGCCGACGGGTGCCGGCCGTGCGTGCGGGTGCCGGCACCACCACGTCGTGGTCGCAGGGGTCGAGCTGGGCGGCAAGGGCCTGGGCAAACCAGCCACTGAGCGTCAGCCGTCCGTCGAACTTGTACGCCCGGATGAGGTCGCGGGTGGCGCCACGATATGCGAACAGCGACTCATTACCATCGAAGTGGGCCGGCCGCTCCCGACATGCCAGGCACTGCCCCTCTTCGGAAATGAGGGCTATGCCACAGGTCGCGCAGCTGGCATCTCCCGGGCCCGCAGCGGCTGACAAGCTGGCCAGACACTGCCGGCACGCGGCGGTGGTCGTCATCGCCGGCATCGGCGCGGCGCAGGCGGCGCAGCGGGAGGTGAACAGGAGTCGTGGGGTCCGCACGTCCGGGGCGGGCTCAGAGCTGGTCGTTCAGCCGTTGCTGCCACTCTCGTATCAGATCGAACGCCTCCATCGGCGAGGCGCGTTCGAGATCCAACGACGCCAGTCGCTCGACCAGCCACTCCGCCGACTCGAACAGCGATTGCTGTACGTAGTCTGACGGCGCCGGCGGCGCAGCGGCCGGAGCGGGAACGGCGACCGTTCCTCCGGTCTCGTCGGTGCCGGCTTGCAGCAGCTGTTGCGCCCGCGACACCACCTCGGCGGGCACACCGGCCAGCGCGGCAACGTGGACCCCGTAGGACCGCTCCGCCACCCCGGGGCGGAGGCGCTTGAGGAACACCACCGTCTCCCCATCCTCGACGACGTCCATGGCAGCGGTAGCCAGCGCCGGGTGCTCCAGCCGCGCCAGCTCACGGAAGTGGGTGGCAAACAGAGTAAGGGCGCGATTGCGCCGCAGCAGCTGCTCACACACCGCCCACGCTATCGCCAGGCCATCTTCCGTGCTGGTGCCGCGTCCGATCTCGTCGAGGATCACCAGACTGCGCTCGGTGGCGCGACGAAGGATGCGGGCTGTCTCGGTCATCTCCACCAGAAACGTCGACTCGCCGCGTGCCAGGTTGTCGCTCGCCCCCACACGGCAGTAGATGCCGTCCACGACGCCAAGATGTGCGGCAGCCGCCGGCACGAAAGAGCCGATGTGGGCCAGCAGCACGATCTGCGCCGTCTGCCTCAGGTAGGTGGACTTGCCGGCCATGTTCGGGCCGGTCAGCAGCACGAAGCTGGCCGCTCCCGCCCCCAGCTGCACGTCGTTGGCGACAAACCCGCCGCGCGGGATGAGAGACTCCACCACCGGATGCCGGCCCTCCTGAATGGACAGGCCGCTGTCGGGGTCGAACGTGGGGCGCACGTAGCCTCCCACCGTCGCCGCCATCGCCAGCGACTGCAGCAGGTCGAGCTGGGCAACCGCCTCCGCCAGCTCCTGCACCGCCGCTACGTAGCCCACCGCTTCCTGGCGCAGCGCCAGGAATGCGTGATACTCCCGATCGCGGCGCCGCTGCGAGGCAGCGCTGATGTCGCGATCGAGCGCCTCCAGCCGCTCGGTGGTGAAGCGCTCACTGTTGGTCAGCGACTGGCGGCGGCGAAAGTGGGACGGAATAGCACGTTCGTCTCCGTTGCGGGAGCGTCGCGAGCTGGATATCTCGAAGTACCAGCCTAGCTGACGGTTGTGGCCGAGCCGCAGGCTGCGGCTGCCGAGCTGCGCGCGCTCCTCCTCGAGGTATCGCTCCAGCACGCCCTCTGCGTCCTCCGCCAGGGCGCTGATGCGGTCGAGCTCGGCGTCGAAGCCAGTACGTATCAGGCCGCCCTCCGCGATGGTCAACGGCGGTTCGTCCACCAACGCTTCATCGATGCGCTCGGCGATGCCGGTAAGCCCTGCCGTGCGGGAGTGCAGGCCGATCCAGCCCAGTGCGGCGGCGAAGTGGGGGCCCTCCAGCAGCGCCGGTATCTCGCTCGCCGACTGCACACTCTGTGCCAGCGCGCGCAGGTCGCGGCCGTTGGCACGGCCCAGCGCCACCCGGCTAGAGAGCCGCTGCAGGTCGTAGACCCGGGTCAGCCGTTCGCGCAGCGCGGCGAGTGTCGGCTGCTGTTCGAACAGCGCCTCGACAGCACCCAGCCGGCGCTCTATGTCGTCCACCGCGCGCAGCGGGCGCACCAGCTGCGCGCGCAGCAAGCGGGCGCGCCGGTGGTATTGCTAAAGCCGGCGCCGCCAGTGCTTCTATGACCACCAGAGGACAGCACTCGTTTGGGTAGAAGCTTGGGAAAACAAACAGATTCGAGTCGTT
>CAJWOB010000245.1 GCA_913043885.1 uncultured Spirochaetaceae bacterium
CTTGCTGCCGAATCGAGCGCTCAGATCGTGCCACGCCTGCGGCGCGCCAGGTACGGTGACGGTGTGGGCGTGCGTAGCCGGCAGCGCACGGCGGAGTCCCTCCTTCTCTAGCCGCGCCAGATCGAGCGCGGCGGGGCTGCGGCCGGAGCCGTTTAGCGCGTACACCCGCGACTCGCCGGCGTCGTAGAACAAGGCGAACAGGTCGCCGCCGAGCCCGGTCTGGCAGGGCACGGTTACCTGGAGCGCCGCAGCGGTAGCCACCGCGGCGTCCGCCGCGTTGCCCCCATCACGGAGCACGTCGCAGCCGATGGTGGCGGCCAGCGGCTGAGAAGCCGCAACCGCCCCGTGTGGCGCTGCCACCGGCGATCGGCGGGAGATGTAGTGCTCTGACGAGGAAAAATGCATCAATCTGACCTCACATGCGGCCTCAGTAACCGCCTCAGTAGTTGGGAGCGTCGGCCGCAGTCGCCGCCGACATGTCGTAGACCTCTTGGTCCATATCGTTGAGCTCACGCAACGGCGCCTGCACCGTGCGTGGGTCGATGAGCTGGCCGCCGACCACCACGTGCTCGGCGACCAGGCGTCGCTCCGCGGAGCGACGCACGCCCAGCGAGTCCTCCAGCTGGAACTCCCCCGTCTCCACCGCGAACACGCAGACATCCGCACTGCGGCCAGCCGCCAGACTGCCCAGATCAGCCTCGCGGCCAATCGCACCGGCGGGGGCCAGCGTTGCCTTCGCCACCACCTCCTGAATACTCATCCCCAGCAGCAGGAATTTGGACATGGTGGTCAGCAAATCGTAGACGGTGCGGTCGGCGTTGTAGCGGTGCAGGTCGGTGCTGATGGTGTCCGGGTAGAACTGGTGCTCGAACGCCTTTTGCGCCGTGGTCCAGCGGAAACTGCCACTGCCATGGCCGACATCGAACACCACCCCACGCCGCCTGGCTTCCGCCGCCGCCGCCGCCAGATCGCCGCTGTCCGGGTGCAGGATGCCCCCGCCCTTGCCGGTAAAGCAGTGAGTGACGATGTCGCCGGGGCGCAGCATCTGCAGCAGCCGCTCGGTGTCGCCCTCCCGACTGATGTGGACCATCACCCTGATCTTGGCCTCTTCGGCGGCGTCGATCGCCAACTGGAGCGCTTCGGCGTTGTGGCCTCGCGCCATTACGCCAGCCCGTACCTTGATGCCCGGCACGATGTCGGCGTGCGCCCGCGCCATCGCGGCGGTCTCCTTGGGCCTGGCGTAGCGCAGGTCCAGTAGCTCGCCGAGGCCGGCGGTGGGGATGCCCAGGCAGCCGATGTGAATGAAGGGCAGGATCCGCACCGCGGCACCATCGATGGTGTGGCGGCGGAAGTCGGCGAAGTTGATGAAGCCGGTGGTGCCAGCGTCCACGGCGGTGGTAACCCCGCCGCGCAGCTCGTGACGCGGGTCGATGCCGTACGCGCTGCCCTCGTAGAAGTGCCCGTGCAGGTCGATGAGGCCGGGACACACGTACCGGCCGGCGCAGTCCAGCACCGTGGCACCGGCTACCGGCTGCAGTGAGGGGCCGACCGCGGCGACGCGACCATCGGCGAGGGAGACGTCGGCCGGCCCGTCCACACCACCGGCCGGGTCGATAACGTGGCCTCCACGCAGCAGCAGAGGCGGAGGCGCCGTTGGCGCCGTGGCGGGCGATGCATCGGAGGCGGCCATGGACGCCATGGTCCAGCTCGCCGGTGGGTGGGTCAAACGACTACCATACGCTCGTGGCAGACAGCTCCCACAGAGATCCCCCCGGCGGAGAACCGGGGGCCGACTTCGTAAGAACCGCCGTCCGCGATGACCTGGCCTCCGGCCGCTTCGACCGCGTCCAGACCCGCTGGCCACCGGAGCCGAGTGGCTACCCCAATATCGGTCACGCCAAGGCGGCGCTGCTCAACGCCGACGTCGCCGGAGAGTTCGATGGGAGCTGCACGCTCCGCTTCGATGATACCAATCCTGAGCGGGAAAGCGTGGAGTACGTCGAAGCGTTTCGCGACGACATGGCGTGGTTGGGCATCACCTGGCAGCAGGTGCGATTTGCCTCGGACTACTTCGGTCGCCTGTTCGAGTTCGCCGAGCGACTGGTGCAGGCTGGCGACGCCTACGTGTGCAGCCTGACGGCCGACCAGGTGCGTGAGTACCGTGGTGCGCCGACCAGACCAGGGCGCCCGAGCCCCGACCGTGACCGGTCGCCCGACGAGAACCTTCAGCTGCTCCGCCGAATGCGAGAGGGTGAGTTCCCCGACGGTAGCTACACCCTGCGCGCCAGGATCGATATGGCCTCGCCCAACCTCAACCTGCGCGATCCGGTGATGTATCGAATTCGCCACGCCGAACATCACCGTACCGGCGGCGAGTGGTGCATCTACCCGTCCTACGACTGGGCACACGGTCAGAGCGACTCGATCGAGGGAGTCACCCACTCACTGTGCTCACTCGAGTTCGAGAACAATCGGCCGCTCTACGACTGGTTCCTGCAGCACCTCGAGAGCGAGCTGCAGTCGCGGCAGATCGAGTTCAATCACCTCTACATCGCCCATGCCACCTTTGGCAAACGGGTAGTGCGGGCCCTCATCGAGAAGGGAGTGGTGCGCGGCTGGGACGACCCCCGGCTGCTGACTATTCGCGGCCTGCGCCGCCGCGGCTACACCGCCGCCGCCATCCGGGGGTTCGTACGCAGCGTGGGAGTCACCAAGACGCGCGTCCTGATCGACCCGGCGCAGCTCGAGTACTACCTGCGCGAGGAGCTGAACCGCACCGCGCAGCGACGCATGGCGGTGCTCGATCCCTTGCGGGTGGTCATCACCAACTATCCGCAGGGACGGACCGAGCAGGTCACTGCAGAGAACAATCCCGAGGACGAGACCGCCGGCTCACACGAGTTGCCGTTCTCGGGGGAGCTATATATCGAAGCCGACGACTTCATGGAGGATCCGCCGCGCAAGTTCTTTCGACTGGCGCTGGGGCGGGAAGTGAGGCTCAAGCACGCCTACTACATAACCTGCGACGAGGTGGTGAAGGACACCGACGGGCGTGTCGTGGAATTGCGCTGCAGCTACGATCCGGAGTCTCGCGGTGGCGGCACCGCCGACGGCCGCAAGGTGAAGGGAACGTTGCACTGGGTGTCGGCCCCGCACGCCGTCGACGCCGAGGTGCGGCTCTACGATCACCTGTTCTCCCGCGAAGACATGGTGAGCCTGCCCGAAGGCACGACCGCTGCCGACTACGTGAATCCCGACTCGGAGACCGTGCTCAGCACCTGCAAGATAGAGCCGGCGCTGGCCGGCGTCGCCGACGGGACGACCTATCAGTTCCTCAGAAAGGGCTACTTCGTCGCGGACCCGGACGGGTCGGTGGACCGGCCGGTATTCAATCGCGCGGTCGGGCTCCGCGACAGCTGGGCCAAACAGCAGGCGGCCGCGCCGCCGGGCTAGGCGCGGGCCCAGTCGCGCAGGGCGGCGGCGGTGCTGGGAAAGGCCAGCTGCGTCCAGGGCAGCTCGTTGGCGCCGTACCAGCCGACGGCCCTGGCCTCCGCGGTGGGGTGCGGTTCCCCGGCCGCGACCGTGGCACGGTAGACCACCAGAACCACGGGATTGCCCGCCGCCGAGTAGACGCCGAGCAGGGAGTCGATAGCCGCGGTGATCCCCACCTCCTCGGCGGTCTCGCGCACCGCCGCGTCCTCCACCGGTTCGCCGCGATCCACGTAGCCGCCGGGGAAGGTCAGCTTGTCGCGGCCTGGATTGGTGGCCCGCTCGAGGAGCAGCACCCGCCCGTCCCGTTCGACCACCACGCCGGCGGCCAGCTTGGGGTCCTCGTACACCACGTACCCGCAGGCGGGGCAGACCGGTCGCGGCACGCCCTCTCGCTCGGCAATCTGCAGCGGCGTGGCACACCGCATGCAGTAGCTGGCCGACGCGCCGTGGTGGTGGTGGGACTCGGTCAGTGGTGGTGGCCGCCGGGGCCATGCACATGGCCGTGGGCGATCTCTTCCTCGGTGGCCGCGCGCACCGCGACGATCTCTACATCGAAATGCAGCGTCCGACCGGCAAGGGGATGGTTGCCATCGACGGTGACCTCGTCGCCGTCGAGACTTATCACGCTCAGGATCTCGGTACCCGCCTCGGTCTCCGCCTCGAAGCGCATCCCCTCATCCAGCTCTCCCAGGGATGCCAGCTCACTTCGCGGCACGGCACGCCGCAGCGAGTCGTCTCGAACGCCGTAGGCCATCTCCGGAGGTACGTCGGTGCTCACCTGATCCCCCGATTCCTTGCCTTCCAGGGCCGCCTCCAACCCCGGAACCAGGTTGCTGGCGCCGTGCAGGTATTCGAGCGGCGCCTCGCCCTTGGAGCTCTCCAGCACCTCACCGCCAGCGAAACTGACGGTGTACTCGATCGATGGCACGGTGTTCTTCGCTACGTTCACGTCTTCGCCTCCGCGGCCGGTAGCATCGCACACCCACAGGCAGCGTGATAGCGTCGCGGCATGCCACCGGAGACTATCCTCAATATGGAGGGGGCGCGGCTCAAATTCGGGCTCGGCGCCACCGCTGAGCTCGGCTTCGAGGCGCGGCAGCGCGCCTTCGGCGCCTGGGAAGCGGCGCCCTACACGAACCTCTGCATGCGC
>CAJWOB010000246.1 GCA_913043885.1 uncultured Spirochaetaceae bacterium
ATGTGGGACCTGCAGGACCGGCTGCCGCGCCGTGGCGGCCGCCGCGCCGAGGCGCTGGTGCTGGTGGCCGACTTCGGCGGCGGCACCTGCGACTTCTGCCTGTTTCGGCTACGCCCTGGCCAGCCCCTCGATCGCGATCGTGACGTGTTCGGCACGGCGGGGGTTCGCGTCGGCGGCACCGAGTTCGACGCCGCATCATGTGGGAGAAGGTGCCCCCCACCTGGGCAGGGGTACCAGCTACGAGTCGTGGGGCAAGCAGCTGGAGGTGCCGTTGCCGCTGTTCGATACGGTGTGACGTTGGGAGAACATCCGCCAGCTTCGCACGCCGCGTGCCCTGGAGGAGCTGCGTTCCATCCGTAGTGGCGCTCAGTCACGCGAGCGCGTGGATCGGCTGTACCGGGTGGTAACCGAGGACCTCGGGTTGGCGCTGCTATCGGCGGTAGAGGAGGCAAAGTGTCGGCTGTCCAACGATTCGACGACGGACATCCTCTTCGCGCCACCGGGAGCGAGAGGGATGGGAATCGAGCAGGAGCTGAGCGAGGCGGAGCTGCAGCAGATTATCGGTGACGAGACCGACCAGGTGATTGCCTGCCTCGAGGAGGCGCTGCAGACGGCGGGCGTCGCCGACGAGCAGGTGGACGTCTGCTTCATGACCGGCGGCAGCTCGCAGGTCCAGATGCTACGCGACTACTTCGACGCCCGGTTCGGTCGCGAGGCGGTGCAGCAAGGCGACGCCTTCGTCAGCGTCGCCAGCGGGCTGCTGCACGAGGCGGTCCTCCAGGCGGAGCGAATCGGCTAGCGGTCCGCGCTCAGGGCCACCGGCTGGCGACGTTCCGCCGACTCGAGGACCGCCAGCGCAGCGCCCAGTGTGCGCGCCCCGTCCTGGGCGCTGCACAGGGGTAATGCGGTGTCGGAGATGACCTGGACGAAGTGGGCGAGCTGGCGCACCAGGGGATCGCCCTCCTCGCAGGGAACCTCTTCCTCCCGCAACGCGCGATCCCAGCCGCGCGGCGCATCCTCGGGGAAGCTCCACAGCCGCAAGGAGGGTAGGGCGAGCGATCCGGTGGTGCCCGCCAGGTAGTAGCAGTCGCCATCGGCTGGCTGATAGAGCGCGTTCTCCGCCGCGTTGAGCTCGTACGACCAGGGGGCCGCCGCGGTGTCGCTGGCGCAGATGGTGCCAACCGATCCCGAGGCAAACCGAACGGTAATCGCCACCGTGTCCTCCACCTGCCAGCCACGGATCCCCGAGTTGGCGAAGGCGAATACCTCGGCGATCTCACCGTATAGATAGCGCATCAGGTCCAGCTCGTGAATCAGGTTGATGAGTACCGGGCCGCCGCCTGGGCGTACGGTCCGCCAGCGATAGCCGAAGTAGTCGTCGGGCTTGGTGACCAGCCACAGCGCGGCGAAGCTGGTCGGCGTGCCCAAGCGGCCGGCGTCGATGACCCGGCGTGCGGCCGCGATGCGGGGACTGTGACGTCGATGATGCCCGGTGAGCACGTGTATGCCGGCCTGGCGTGCCGCCACCACCACCCGCGCGGCGGCATCCCGGGTGTCGGCGATCGGCTTCTCCACCAAACAGTGAACGTGCCGGCGTGCGCAGACCTCGACGGCGTCCGCGTGAGTGTCGTTGGGTGTGGCTATGATCGCCGCGTCGGGGGCGGCCTGGCGCAGCAGGTCCTCCAACTCCGTAGCGAAGGGCACCCCTAGCTCGTCGGCCAGCGGCTCGCAGGCCGGCCGCGGGTCACACAGGCCGGCCAACGTCACCCCGTCCGTTGCCGCGACAAGGCGGGCGTGAACGGCGCCCATGGTGCCGGCGCCCACGACGACAATGCAGGGGCGAGCGGCCGACGCTGGCATGCAGCGCTAGGATACTGCCAGCGATGCGAATCGTGTAGCGTACGGGCGGCATGGTCAGTCATCAGATCCTCGAGTGGGGAAAGCCGCTGGAGACGCGGGAGTACCCCACGCCGGAGCCGACCGGGTCGCAGGTGCTGTTGAAGGTTGACGCGTGCGGCGTGTGCCACAGCGACCTTCACATCCGCGAAGGATTCTTCGACATGGGGGGCGGGCAGAAACGGCGTCTCGCCGATCAGGGCGTGGTGCTACCGCTGACCCCCGGCCACGAACCGGTCGGTACCGTGGCTGCGGTTGGCCCGGACGCGGACGGCGTGCGGGAGGGTGACGCCCGAGTGGTGTGGCCGTGGGTGGGGTGTCGCAAGTGCCGCGCCTGCCTCCGCCACGAAGACATCTTCTGCGAGCGAGGCCGCTACCTCGGAGCGCGGGTCGACGGCGGCTTCAGCGACTACATGATGATCCCCGACGCGCGCTACCTCCTCGACTATCGGGGGGTGGATCCGCCGATCGCGGCGACCTACGCCTGCGCGGGGATTACCGCATACGCGGCGCTGAAACGGGGGCTCGACGGCCTGAAGAGCGGCGACGTGCTGCTGATCATCGGCGCCGGGGGCCTCGGTATGAGTGCCCTGCAAATAGTCCAGGCGATGACCGAGGCAACGATCGTGGTCGCCGATCGTGACGCCGACAAGCGCGCGCTGGCCGAGCGGGTGGCCGGAGTCAGGACCGTGGACAACACGGCGCCCAACGCCGCCGAGGATCTGAAGCGTGAGACCGGTAGTGTGGCGGCAACCGTCGACTTCGTCGGCGCCGAGGCCACCACGACATTCGGCATCGATAGCCTGCGGCGCGGAGGGACGCACGTCATCGTCGGCCTGTTTGGTGGCGCTCTGACCCTTCCCATCCCGATCTACATCTACAAGTTGCTGCGACTGCAGGGGTCACACGTCGGCACGCCGCAGGATCTCCAGGAGCTCCTCGACCTGCGCCGGGCGGGAAGTATTGCGCCGCCCCCCATCTCGACCCGACCGATGGGCGAGGCCGAGTTGGCCATGCAGGATCTGGAAGCCGGCAAAGTGGAGGGGCGGACCGTCCTGGTGAATTGAAGCTGCCCAGCCGCGGCCCGCTGCGCCTATAGCGCCCGTTCGTAGATGGTGTAGGTCTTGGAGTCGGCGCCGTTCATCATCTCGACCAGGCTCAGCACCGGCAGGTTGTCTTCCAGCACCCAGCCGATGTCGGTGTACTCGTAGCCGTGCTCCTGGTGGTAGCGCTTCTGCTCCAGCAGTAGCACCCCCTCCAGCCCTAGGTTGCGGAACCGCTTCTTGACGCCGAGGTAGCCCAGCCGGGTGCCCCGCACCGATCCCTTGCGCAGGAACATCTTGGCGGCGCGCAGCAGCTCCCACCGTGGCAGCGAACGGCTCGGCCGCATCTTCTCGATGATGTTCGGCACCGCGCCAAAGAACGCCGCAAGCTCGCCGTTCACGTAGGCGAAGGAGAAGCTCTTCTTGTCCATCACCAGAAGCATGTCGTCGACGATGCCGGAGAACTCCTCGGCGGAGAACGGCACGAATCCGTAGTTGTCGTCCCAGGCGTCGTTGTAGACGTCCAGCATCCCGCTCTTTCGCTCGTCCACGGAGCGCTCACCCCAGGTCTCGATGGTCACCCGGCGCCGCTTGCGGACCAGCTCCGATACCCGGATCAGCTTCTCCTCTACCGGCCGCATCACCGGTACCTCCCACGAACGCACCCGCTTCGCCGCCACCATCGCTGCACCGTCGAACAGACGCTCGTAGTAGGGCTTGTTGTAGTGGTAGTAGATGACCGGCCGCGAGTCGAAACCGGCGGTAAGGATCCCGGGTGTCGCCTCGTTTACGGGTAGATTCTGCGGCCCCCGCATGGTGTCCATGCCGCGCTCGCGGAGCCACGCGGCGGCCGCCTCCAGGAGCATGCTCGCCACCTCCAGGGAGTCCACCGACTCGAAGAAACCTACGAAGCCGGTGCGGTCCTCCCAACGTTGGTTGTGCAGTCGGCTGACGAAAGCGGTGCAGCGGCCGACTACGTCGTCGCCGGCCCGCGCCAGCAGCCACGTCATCTCACCGTTGGCGAAGAAGTGATGGCGCTGCTCGAAGTAGCCGGTCATGCCGAGCAGCCGGGAGCCCAGGTACTCCGGGTCGAGCAGCGGGATGTATTGGCTGTCCGTCGCGTAGTGGCGCCAGTGGAAGTCGACGAACTCACGCAGCAGACGCCGCGCGTTGGGGTGAGAATGATCGAATTGCTGCAGCTGCAGGGCCAGGGCGTTCGGCATCGGCTCGGTGCACGGCGGGGCGAACAATCGCCGGCGCCCGAGTGTATCAATGGTGCGATGAGATCGACAGCTTCGGTCGCGCGGCGGATGTCGGAGGCCGCCATCGTGGCGGTGGCCGACGGGGTACATCGCCCGCGCTAGCGCTGCGCTGTCCGCACGCACTGCCTAGTACAGAGAGCCCTGGAGAGCGAGCGTGGCGCGGCGCCCCCAGGTGCTGTCGGTGGCCAGCGACGCGGCCTCGCGGAGCGCCCGATCCGCGCCGTCGCGGTCGCCGCGGCCTCGCAACGCGAAGGATCGCAACAGCAGGCTGGCCTGTCGGTCCTGTGGCGGGCGCACTTCCAGCAGTTGCAGCAGCGCATCAAACGCGCCCGCCTCCAGCAGCAGGCGGGCGCGGAGCAGGGTGGCGCCCTCTCCGGCGGGAAGATCTGCGCTGACCACCAGC
>CAJWOB010000247.1 GCA_913043885.1 uncultured Spirochaetaceae bacterium
CTGCGTCGCAGATGGCCGACGCCGGCTTCGCAGGCAGCCAGCGGCATCATCAGGACGCGCGCAGCCATCGCACCAACGCCCGTGCCTCTATCGGATGGCCCTGGTACAGCGCGGCGTAGATCCGCTTGACCAGGGCGTAGCTCGGCTCGTCGTCCACCGTTACGTGGGTGCCGTCCCGGTAGGCGTGGGGGCAGAGCGGCTCGATAACGCGATAGCGCTCGGGGTTGCGATACAGGTGCTGGGTGAGGTGCTCGCGTTCGACCGGGTCGACCGCGTCCCGCGCCGCCGCCCGCAGCGCGGCCGCAGAGATAACCTCGACGCCGGTGCCGAGAGGCATCCCCAGGTAGTGGCTGAGATCGGCACCTACCCGGGCGTGACGTCGCAGGATGCGATCGGCCAGAGGGGCGCTCACCAATGGGGCGTCGCCGGTGGCGCGCACCACCGTGTCAGCGCCGGCATATCGCGCCGCGTCCGCGTAGCGCTGCAGCACATCGTGCTCGGAACCGACGAATAGCTCGAAGCCGCGCGCTTCCACTTCGCCACGGATCTGCGCGGCACTGCTGGGTTCGGTGACGACCAGGTAGCGGTGGGCGCGCATCTGGCGCAGCGCGAGCAAGCAGTGGCCCAGCATCGACTGGCCGGCCAGCGGCATCAGCACCTTGCCTGGCAGCCGCTGCGACCCAATCCGGGCCTGCAACATCACCACTACGGTGCCAGCCCGTCGGGGGGGATAACTCGGCCGCGCCGCGGATCTGGCTGCCCCCTCACCGGGCGCCACCTCAGTTGTTGTAGGTGTAGTACTCATCGCAGCGGCGGCAGATCTCCGGGTAGTCCTGATCGAGGTGGCGTTGATGGATCTCCTGCCCGCGCTCCCACACCGCGGCGATCCCGTCTGTTTCCAGGTTGCCGAGGAGGTGGTCGCGGCGCAGATCCTCGCGGCACATGGGAACGCTGCCGTCGAGCAGCACGGCCAGGTCGCGCTTCAGGTGCCAGCAGGGGTGGCGCTCCAGCGGCGACAGGTCGGCGACCTGCCGGTCGGGGAGCGTGTCGGCGAAGCGATCGTACTTCTGGATGATCACGTTGGGGGTCTTCTCCTTCCACGCTCGGTAGAAGGTCTCCAACTGCTCTTCGTTCTCCTTCATCCGCACCGCCTGCACGTAGGTGCGCTGCGGGGCGATCTCCAGCAGATGCGTCGCCGTCGCGACCGCCTCGTCGTAGCCCTCGCCGCGCAGCTGCCGATACAGGCTTGCCTCGGACGAATCGAGCGACAGGATCCACTGCGGCGGCCGCGGCAGGCCGGCCACGCGGTCGAGGACTCCGCGGTCCCAGCCGACCCCGGCCGTCTCGACCAGGAGCTGCAGGCCCGGCAGCTCGCTTACCGCTGCTGCCAGCTCATCGAACTGACTGTGCAGCGATGGCTCGCCCCACAGCGACACCGCCAGCATGGCGTCGCCGCAGAACTCCGCAATCTGAGTGGCGATAGCCGCGAACCGCTCCACCGCCATCTCGTCCGTCTTGCCGGTGCTGGTCAGCGAGACGCCGTATGGGCAGTAAGAGCAGGCCTGGGGGCAGCCGTCAACCACCTGAACCGATACGTACGCGGGAAGGCTCCGCATCACCTGCGGGTGCTCTTGCAGCACCGCCGCCGCGGTGGCCGCGTCACGGGCACCGTGGGCAAGGGCCACCCGCAGCTGAGCGGCGTTGCGGGCGCTGTCCATGGCCAGCACGACACGCAGCAGCCGCTGATCCAGCGGCGAGATCTCCGTCTCGAGGTCGAAGGCGTTGATGTCGCGCTTGATTACCTCGAACACCGAATCTCGCTGCAGCGGGGTGGCGGCGCTGGTCGGGTCGGCCGCTAGTCGCGCCATGGCGGTGATCGACTCCGCGCGCAACACCTCGGCGGCGAGGCCCAGCGGATAGCCGTCGGCGAAGCTGTAGTCGACGTGGTAGCGCTGATGGTTGGCGTACATCGTCCGCAGCAGCGCGGCATCGAGCAGTGGCGTATCGGCGTGGGCGTAGATGACATGGTCGTGGCCGACGGCGAGGCGCTCCAGCGCGGCGAACAGCGCGCCGGTGGTGGGTGCGTCCAGGTCGACCACCCGCAGGCCCTCCTGCTCGCTGGCCTCGACGATCTTCGCCCTGTCGACCCAAGCGTCGGCGGCGGCCGAGCCGGCGGTGTCGGCTTTTGGAGGGCAGAGCACCACTACCTCGGAGACGTCGGGGGCGCTGCGACAGAACTCGGCGCTGCGCTGAAAGCTGTTCTGCGAACCGAGCTCGACCAGCGGCTCGAAAGCCCATCGCCGTACGGAGGCGGCGTTGAGGATGGCGACGTTGCCCATGCCCTACTTCATTATCGGGCGCCTCGGGACCGGCCTCGACGGATTGCTATACTGGCTTCGATGGCCGACCTGGTAGTCGCATCTCACGCCACCGAGCGGCCAGCGCGCATCTACACGGTCTCCAACCTTACGCGTCAGCTGCAGGGTCTACTGGAGGGGCGGTTCCCCGACATCGTGGTGGAGGGCGAGGTGAGCGGCTTCAGACCGTCGAGCGCCGGCCACTACTACTTCAACCTCGTCGACTATCACGCGTCGCTGAGCGTGGCGGTCTTCAAGAATCGCCATCATCTACTGCCGTTCGTTCCCCGCGACGGCGAGCGGGTACGGGTACGCGGCGGCATCTCGATCTACCAGAAACGGGGCAGCTATCAGCTGATAGCGGAACAGCTCGAGCGCGCCGGCGAGGGGGAGCTGCTGGCGCTGCTGGAGGAGCGCAAACGGCGTCTGGCCGCCGAGGGGCTGTTCGACCCAGAGCGCAAGCTGCCGCTGCCGCTGCGCCCGCGCCGCATCGCGGTGGTCACCTCCCCTACGGGCGCCGCGGTCCGCGACATCTTCCGCGTCCTCAAGCGGCGCAACGCCGGCATCGACCTGGTGGTCCTGCCCACGGCGGTGCAGGGCGCTGACGCCGCGCCGCGTATCGCTCGCCAGATCCGGGTGGCGGACAGGTGGCAGCTCGGCGAGGTAATCGTCGTCACCCGCGGCGGGGGTGCCCTGGAGGATCTGCTGCCCTTTTCCGACGAACGAGTGGTGCGCGCCATCGCCGCCGCGCGCACGCCGGTAATCTCCGCCATCGGCCACGCCGTGGATGGGGCGTTGAGCGACCACGCCGCCGACTACTGCGCGCCAACGCCCTCGGCCGCGGCCGAGACGGTGGCGGCCGCTGGCGCCGAGCTGCTCCAGCGCGTGCATGCGGCCCGTCAGCAGCTCGACGAGTCGCTTGCCGGGCGGGTGGACAGGGCCCGCCTGATGCTGGCGCAGTTCATGCCAGATCGCCTGGAGCACAGCGCGCGGCGGGTGTTCGACCCGGTGCGTCTCCGGCTCGACGACTCGGTGGAGCGACTGCGACGCGGCGTCGGTGAGGGGGTGGTGCGCCTTCGCCACGCGCTCACCCTCGCCCACCAGACCCTGCTGGCGGCCTCGCCGCTGGCGATTCTGCAACGCGGCTACGCCGTGGTCACCGACCCGAGCAGCGGCAAGGCGCTTACCGAATCAACGCAGGTGGCGGCGGGGGCCGAGCTGAACATCCGCCTCCACCGTGGCCAGCTCGGCGCCCAGGTAACCGAGGTGCGCGAGGAGGAGGGACGCGATGGCCAGCCAACCTGAGCCGGCAGCAAAGACGTTCGAGGAACGGCTGTCACGTCTCGAGGAGCTCGGCGAGCGGCTCCGCGAGGGTAACGTCCCCCTCGAGGAGGCCACGGCGCTGTTCGAGGAGGGCGTGAAGTTGGCCCGCGGGCTGGAGAAGGAGCTGTCCAAGGTGGAGCGCAAGATCGAGATCTTGGCAAAGGAGCCAGCCAAGGACGACGACGAGCCGAGCCTGGAGCTGTTTCCCGGTCTCGACAGCGACGAGACCGGGCCGCTATAGGCTCAGCCGGCGCCGTCGCAAGCGACGACTCAGAACATCCCGAGAAACAGCTCGAGGGTCACGTCTCGCAGGCGCAGCGGCGCCTCGGCGGCGTCGACCTGCTGCTCGGTCACCGCCGTGTCCTGATACTTGACGACCACCGGGCGTTCCAGGGCGAGTCGCACGTCGCCGAATTGCCACACCGCATCGCGCGGGCTCAGCTCCTCCGGATTGCCGTACTTGTCGCTCAACGTCGAGAGCATGCTGAAGTAGTCCACCCGAGCCGGGTCGAGCCGGAGCGTCAGCAGGAATAGACGGTCGTCGGCGAACTGGAAGTAGCCGCGCTCGATGAAGGCGCTGCCATCGGTCTCGATGATCTGCTGATCGCCGGTTGGCAGCAGACTGACCACCGGGTCGCCGGCGAAGGAGAACAGCGGCTCCCGCCGCAGCGCCGCCTTTACCGCGTCTAGCGTCATGCCCAGGATGAGGGAGCGAAACCCTCGTGGCGCCGACGTGCCTGACTCCTGCGCCGACGATGGGGCCTCTTGCGCCGGCGCCGCCGCCGCTTGCGCACGGGATGTCCTTCAGAGCCGCGCGCATCTCGGTTGAGATGTACCGGCTGCGCGCCGCCGCCTTGTCGCGGAGAACGCGCTCAAGGGCCTGCAGTGAGCGCAGCGCGGGCGCGCCGTTCTCCACCG
>CAJWOB010000248.1 GCA_913043885.1 uncultured Spirochaetaceae bacterium
TCGGCTGGGGACATACCGATCGACCCGAACCGCGCCTACGACCTACAGGCGACGTTCGGAAGTCTCTACGCCGAACGGGTCATCGAGGAGGACCCTGCCGACCTGTCGGTTTTTGGCCTGGATCCCCCGCAAGTGGTTGGCGTCGCTACGCTGGCCGACGGCAACACCGTGGAGCTGCGGCTCGGGAACCGCGCCCCGTCGGGCAACTGGTACATCATGAAGCCCGACGACCCGCGGGTGTACGCGGTGTGGATCAACCACGGCAAGAACCTCTACTACACCATCGACGACCTGCGTCAGGACGAGCTGCCGGTGCCCGCGGTCGATACCATCGAGTACGTATTTCTGCGCAAACCCGACGGCGAGACGATCGAGATCGACGGCTTCGACGGCACCGACCCGCGCTTCTTCGGCGCCCTTACTCGTCTGCACCTCCGCCAGCCGTATGACGGGTGGCGCGACCTCGATCTCGACGAATTCGTGATCTTCCGCGGCGGTCTGAGTGCCCTGAGTATCCAGCGAGCGGTGAGTGACGACCCACGCGATGCCGCTGAGTACGGACTCGACCCACCCCGGGCCGAGCTGAGGGTGCGGGACAGTCAGGGAGTGGAACGCCACATCTACCTCGGCGCCGCCCGCGATGATGAGGTGTTCTTCCAGGTGGTCGGTCGCGACACGATCTACGCCGGCCGGAGCAACCAGGTCGGCTTCCTGAGCCAGGAGCCGTTTCCGCTCATGGGCAAGCTGCTGCTAATGGCCAACGTGGGTCTGGTCGACGACGTACGCATCCGCCATCCGGGCGGCGAGAGCGTATTCGCCGTCACCCACACCACTAGCGGCAACGACGAGACCGAGTCGTTCGCGCTCGATGGTGCCGAGCTCGACACCGAGATCGCGCGGCGGGTCTACCGCTACTTCATCGGCCTGACAGCCGACGCCGAGCCGGATCCTGACCTTCTGGCTGCAGCGCAGCGCGCGCCCACCGAAGTCACCATCACCTACCAACTCCGGGAAGCGCCCCACACATTGGAGCTCCGCTTTCGGCCTTACGACGCCCAGTTCTATCTGAGTGAGCAGGATGGCCGCGGGCACTTCCTGGTGGACCGCGCGAAGGTTACGGACATGCTGGCGGTGCTCCGCGACCCGGCCACCGCCCGCCCCTAGCGGGGCCGGTCAGGCGCCGGTGCCGATTGCGCCTACGACGAAGATGACTGCGGCCACCGACGTATAGGCGAGCTTCAGCGCCACTCCCAGGAGGGTGCCGGCGAACACGCCCATCCCCGCGCGGAGCGGTCTGCCACCCTCATCGGGGGTGTCGCGATCATCCGGGTCGACGAAATCTCGGCTCCGGTCCGAGCGCAGGCGCAAGCCGATAATCTCACCAACCACGGCGCCGACGAACGCGCCGCCGATGGCGCCGAACGGCGGCAGCAGCAGGGCGCCGAGGATCATGCCCACCACCGCGCCCACCATGCCGGCGCGGGTGCCGCCCACGCGCCGCGCCACCGCCGGTGGCAGCAGGTAGTCGAGGGCCGTCACCAACACCGCGCCCACCCCCATGGCCACCAGGGCGGGCACCGCCGGCGTTGCCCAGCTACTGGCGATACCGAGCAACAGCAACGCACCGAAGGCGAGCGGCGGTCCGGGAATGACAGGCAACACGCAGCCGACCAACCCCGCCGCCAATAGAGCGCCGCCGAGCACGAGGAAGACAACGGTCACGAGCTGCTCCTACCCGCTATGGTACTACAGCTCTGGCCGCCGGCGCGCCTGGGTTGCCTGCTCGAAGGCGTGTGCGATCTGGACAAGCCGACCCTCGCTGAACGCGGTGCCGGCAAACGAGACGCCGAGCGGGCGCAGCGGCGGCGGCGCGTCGGACACTTCGGCGAAGCCGAGCGGCACGTGCACCGTTGGATAGCCGGCGCGGGCGCTGATCGCCGCACCGGCGGCACCCGGGAACAGGATCGCGTCCAGACCGTGCGCCTGGAGCGTGCCGTCGATGCCCTGCCGACGGCTGCGTCTGAGATCGGTCAGCCGACCCTCCAGGTACTCCCGCTCCACCATCCGCCCGCTGGTCTCGTGCTCGGCCCGCAACAGCTGATTCTGGCCGTAGCGGAGCGTCTCGCGAGGATGGGCGTCGTTGAAGGCAATGATGTCGCGGATCGACTTCATCGGCGCTCCCGGGCCAAGCGAGTGCAGGTAGGCGTTTATCGCCGCCTTGAACTCGAGCAGCATGACCCGGGTGGCCCAGCTGCCGGGCGCCTCCCGATCCGACTCGATTTCGGCCGGGTCCACCACCTCGACCCCGAGCTCGGTCAGGACCGCGATGGCGCGGCCCAGCACGGCGGCGGGCTCCGGCGCCTGACGGTCCCAGTAGCTGGCCCGCGGCACACCGACTCGGGCATCGCGGGCGCCGGCGGCATCGAGGTAGTTGGCATAGTCCTCGGCATCCGGCGCCGCCAACGTGGCGGGGTCGGCCTCGTCGCGGCCGGCGATTACGGTGAGCACCCGCGCGGCGTCGGCCACGGTGCGGGCCAGCGGACCGGCGGTATCCTGGGCGTTGCAGATCGGCACGATGCCGGTTCTGCTCACCAAGCCGACGGTCGGCTTGATGCCGACGATGCCGCTCATCTCCGCCGGGCGCAGGATGGAGCCGCTGGTCTCGGTGCCGATAGCGACGCTACAGAGCTCCGCGGCAACGGCGACCGCTGACCCCGAGCTAGACCCGGCAACGGCGAGATCCGGGTGATGGGCGTTGCGCACTTGCCCGCCGAGCGAGCTGTACCCCCCCGGCATACCGGTGGTCATGTAGTTGGCTAGCTCGGTCATGTTGGTCTTGCCGAGGATGATCGCCCCGGCCTGCCGCAGCCAGCGCACCAGGGGCGCGTCGCGGGGAGCGTAGGAGTCGGCCAGGGCCAGCGCGCCGGCGCTGGTCGGCATGCTGTCGCCGGTGTCTACGTTGTCCTTGAGCAGGATGGGAATGCCGTGCAGAGGCCCAAGAGGCTGGTCCGAGCGCATGGCGGCATCGCGTGCCGCAGCAAGCCACAGCGCATCCGGGTTGATGCGGAGCACCGCGTTCAGGGCCGTCGCGTCGACATCTCCCGGGCGATCGTATCGAGCTATCCTGCCGAGGAGCGCCTCGATCTGGTCACTGACGGTGGTGGCGCCGGCCGTGTAGGCGGCCAGCAGCTCGGCTACGGAGAGGGGGTCCGCGACCGCCCTCAGGCAGGGCCGTCCCGTTTTGCCACGTACTCTTCGCGTGGCGGGCTGAACACGTCGAGGACGCGGGCCGGGCCGCGGGTTACCTCGCCGGAGTGTGGCGTGTCGGCGGGCACCAGGAACATGTTGCCAGGGCCCAGCACCCGCTCCTCGTCGCCGATGCGGAACACCAGCTCTCCCACCACCACCAACCCGGCCTGCTCGTGGTGGTGGTGGTGCTCCGGAATCACCGCTCCCTGCTGCATCTCTAGCCAGGAGAGCATCACCTTCTCTCCGTTGATGAGCCGGCTGGTGGTTCCCGGGAACAGCTCTACCGGATGGGTATCTGCGTCGGTGAAGAAGGGCATCAGCTAGCTCGACACGTCGTAGACGCGATAGCCGTCATGGCGCACATGGTCCAGAAAGAAGCGGCGGCCGTCGGTGGGGTGTCCACCGGTGCTGGTACCCGGCTGCGCGACGCCGCCGGCGCCGTTCATCATCCAGCGATCGTACTCGGCCAGCGGGGCGTCGGTTGCGTGGTCCAGCTGCTCGTGGAGATCCCACTTGGCGAGCACCTGTGGTGCGTTGGCGCTCACCCGCCCACCGACTACGACCGAGGTGCTGCCAGAGCCGTACGAGAACAGCAGCGCTCGCTTGTCCGCTATGCCCTCGCCGTGGTGGCGGTAGTGCTGGTGCAGCGCGGAAGCCAGACCGAGGAACAGCGACCCGGAGTAGAGATTACCCACCGACTGGGACGGTTGCACCGACGCGGCAAACGATCGCTCGGCCAGGTATTCGGTGGCGGCGGTGTCCCCTAGCCCCAGGTGCTCCGCCAACAGCTCGCGAAGCGCCTCCCCGGGAAGCCCGTGGTAGGGGGCGTGCATTGCAATGATTTCCGCCCGCCCGAGTACTTCCCGCGGACTCGCCCCCAATCGGGCGCAGTGGTCTTCGAGCGCGCCGGCGAGGCCCCGTTTGTAGCACTCGATCGAGTGTTTTCCCTTGACCTGTGGCACCGACGCTCCGACTGGCCGAAAGAAGTCGTCGACGTCTTCGGTCGCGTAGCCGGCGGTGGCGATGTCGAGCTCCAGCAGCTGCGGCCCCGGCTCGACAAGCATTGCCACCGCGCCGGCGCCCTGGGTTACCTCCGCGGTCGTGCCCGCCTCGTACCTGGCTACATCGGTGCATATGACCAGGCCGCACTCGTCCGGCTGCCCGGTCATCGCCAGCATGGCGCCCACGCCCAATAGGGCGACGGTGCCGCTGGCGCACGCGTGCTGGGTCTGAAATGCCGACAGCGCAGTCGGCACCGGCAGCCCCGCCCGTCGCAGCATGCCCACCACGTACGCGGCAATCGGCTTGGCGAGGTCCAGTGCCGTCTCGGTA
>CAJWOB010000249.1 GCA_913043885.1 uncultured Spirochaetaceae bacterium
CATGGGCCTGCCGGCCAAGCTGCTCGAACGGGGCGTCACCGACATGGTGCGCATCTCGGACGCGCGGATGAGCGGCACCGCCTACGGCACCGTGGTGCTGCACGCGGCGCCGGAGGCGGCCGCTGGGGGGCCGTTGGCACTGGTGGAGGATGGCGATCGTGTCGCGCTCGACGTTGCCGGTCGGCGCCTGGATCTACTGGTGGACGAGGCAGAGCTGGAACGGAGGCGGGCGGCGTGGCGGCCGCCTCCGCTACCGTCGCGGGGTTGGCGGCGTCTCTACGCCGACCGGGTTATGCAGGCGCCCCAGGGTGCCGACCTGGACTTCCTGGCACCTGGGCAAGAGGCCGGCGAGTAGCGCGGCGACCTGCGCTCAGCCGTCGGCGTCGGCCGACCGCGACCGGATTCGTTCCCGCCACTCGTCCCTGAGAAGTCCGATAACCACCTTGTCGTGGAATCGACCGCCCGAGAACACCGCCTGGCGGAGCACCCCTTCCTCTTTGAATCCGATTGACTTGGCCAGCGTGATGACGCGGTTGTGCGGGAAGCACAGGCCGTAGATCCGGTTCATGTTGAGCTGCTCGAACGCATACTCGATTAACAGCTTGACCGCATCTTTCCCGTATCCGGCGGATGGCTTTTCGGGATCGAAGAAGAACGGTCCCAGCTCGCACTCCTGATTCCGCCAGTCAATTCGGTCCACCCTGAGCGCGCCTATGGAGACACCCTGCAGGTCGTCACACATGAACATCACCTTGTCGGGATTGGACAGCAGTGAGGCGTGCCACGCTTCCTGGCCGCCGGGGTTTACAAAGAACGGGCTGAAGAGAAAGTCGATGACCTGGGGGTCGTTGCGCCAGCGCGCAAGCGCGTCCAGATCTCGCTCCTCTACCGGTCGGAGTACGACTCGCTCACCTCTCAGCATGTCCGCAACCCCTCAGGCACCGCGCGTCCTACGATCAGGCGGGGAACTCACGAATACTCTCGATAACATAATCGACGTCCTGCGTGCTCAACCCCGGATGCATCGGAAGCGATAGGATCCGGTGAAAGGCGTGCTCCGCTTTCGCCAAGACAGGAGTGTCGTCGTAGCACTTGTGCAGGTGTATGGGACGATAGTGCACCCCGGTCCGTACTTGCCGCCGCTCCAGATGCGCGCGCAGGCCCTCGCGGTTATCGCACTGTACGGAGTAGATATGCCAGCTAGATATCGAGGCGGGACTGTCCATCGGCGGTGTCTGCAGCCACGGTAGATCGCCCAGCCCATTCGTGTACTGCTCCGCGATGGCGCGTCGACGGGCGTTGTTGGCAGGAAGCTTCTTGAGTTGCACGATGCCGAGCGCCGCTGCGATGTCGTTCATCTGCGACTTGTAGCCGATCTCATCGACACGGTAGTCCCAGGAGTACGCCTCGTCGGTGGCGCCCCTGCGCCACGTGTTGGTGTCGATCGCCAGCCATCGAAGACGGTGCGCCCGATCCGCCATCATCTCGTCGCTCAACGCCAGTGCACCCCCGTCGCCGGTCGCCAGGTTCTTGACGGCGTGAAAACTGAAGCAACCCAGGTCACCGATCGAGCCGCACCTTCGGCCCTTGTACTCGGAACCGCACGCGTGCGCCGCATCCTCGACGATCGGTATGCTCCCAGCAACCCCCTTGAGGCCGTCCATGTCGACGGGACGCCCCCATAGTGAACGGGGACAATGGCTCAAGTGCGCGCTGTCAGCTTGCTCGCCACGTCCTCGATGTCGAGGTTAGGGATGACTCGTCGTCGGCGACGATCGGCTTCGCCGAGCTGTACATCACGGCATGGGCGGTAGACACGAAGGTCATGGCGGGAACGATCACCTCGTCTCCGGGGCCAATCCCAAGGAGCCGAATGGCCATCTCGAGAGCGGCGGTACACGACGACAGGCCAACCACTCGGGGCGCGCCAACGTACGCGGCGAACTCCTTCTCGAAGGCCTCCGTCCGCGGGCCAGTGCCGATCCACCCGGACCTCAGGACCTCCGCCACGGCCGCCAGTTCCTCCTCGTCCATGCTCGGCCTGAACAACTGAATCACAGCGCTTTCCGGCGGGGATGATCGCAGTATCCAGCGGTCTCCGCTACTCTGCGCGGGTGGCCGGCCCGTCGCGGCAGCTCAGGACTCTGGCGCTTGCCGGCAGCGTCGTGCGGATTGTTTCCCTTTTGGTGATGGCGCTGTCTGCGCCGGATCAGCCAGGCTACCTCGTCGCCGGCGCAGTTGGCTTCGGTGTGGGCTCACTGGCCATCCACGTCGGCTGGCTCTCCCGCGTCGCGCCCCCAGCTCTCGCCGGCTTTCGCCACCTCGGCATGGTGATGGGCGGAGTAGTCGCGGCTGCCGGTGGCTGGTCCTTTCTGCTCGTCGCCATCGGTTTGACCGTCGTCAGCGTGGGCTTCGGTACTGGGGCGCTGCAGCCCGCGGGGACGCCTCCGTTCGACCAACGCCGCTTTCGACTGCTGCTGATCGTCGCCATGGTGGCCGCCGGTGCTATTGCCGCTTCTATTGTGGCTGCGGGTGTCTGGTCCTCCCCGGCGCTGATCTCTCTTGTGGTTTTGGCTCTTGCAGAAGCGGGGGCCGCGGTGCTGCTACCGCTCTCCCGACCGCGCGGCGAGATGCTCCGTCGGCTGATATCGCTGCCGGTCAGCGTCGTGATGCTTGTGATCCGCGCGTTCTCGGAGTGGTTGATCTCGTTCACGCGGGATGCTCGAAATCCCTTTCCGCCACTCGAACGCTTCCCCTGGGCCGCCGACGTCGAGGCTGGCTGGAAGCTGGTCCGGCAGGAGCTCGATACCGTTCTTCAGGACCTGGACCGAGTACCCAGTTTCCAACAGGTGTCTCCCGAACAGGAGTCGCTGACCGAGGACCACAGGTGGAAGACGTTCTTCTTCTATGCCTACGGCGTGCGGGACGAACCAAACTGTCGTCGCTGTCCCGAAACCGACAGGCTGCTGCAGAGGATTCCCGGGATGCGATCGGCCATGTTCTCGATCTTGCTGCCCCACAAGCACATTCCACCCCACCGTGGTCCCTACGGTGGGGTCCTCAGACTTCACCTTCCATTGATCGTCCCAGAATCCCGTGATGGCGCACGCATTCGGGCGGGGAACCAAGTTCGAAGCTGGACGGAAGGTCGATGTCTCGTTCTGGACGATTCACTCGACCACGAGGCATGGAACGATACGTCCGAGATCCGCGTCGTTCTGTTCGTCGATTTCCTGCGCCCGCTGCCCTTCCCGCTGTCTTGGTGGAATCGCATGGTCGTCGGGCTGATGCGCTGGTCGCCGCTGATCAGGGGCATTCAACGGAACCAGAAGCGGTGGCACGCGGCGATGTCGCAGCGCACGTCGTAAGGGGGGCTGCCGGGCCGCGTAGCCGGCGCCCGGCGCCCGGCAGTCAGTCGCGGGCCAGTAGAGCCACTACCTCTGCTGGGGTGACGATGCCGGTACGTCCCACCTGCCGTACCGTAACGGCGGCTACTGCGTTGGCCAATCTCGCGGCATCGAGTGGCGACAAGCCCGCCGCCAAAGCGAGTGCCACGCCCACGACGAACGCGTCACCGGCTCCCACCGGGTCTGCCGGCCCCTCGAGGCGGTGCGCGGGTACGTGGTGTGCTCGTCCACCGGTGATGAGAACGGCGCCTCGAGAGCCGAGCGTGGCGAAGGCGGGCAGCTCCCGGGCCAGCGACCGCAGAACGTCAGCGCGGTCGGCGAGTCGGCGCAGCGCGCGGCGTCCCCAGGAAAAGCGCCGCATTCGCCGCGGCAGGTGCTCCGCACCGAGCTTGCGGATGGTGCCCGGATAGGCCGCGGCGGGGTCACGGGTATCGCTCACCCACACCGTCCCGTCGCGGCGCGCGATCAGATCACTCAGCCTGCGGTGGGTGGCCGGCGTGTGGACGCCCCGGGCCAGCTGCTGATTGATGATGACGACATCGAGGTGCGGCAGCCGGCGCTCCAGCGAGGCAACCAGTCGCGCCGCGGTGGCGTCCGCGAGTGAGTTCGCCACGCCGGTGTCGAATCTCGCCACCTCGCGGCCCGCGGCGACATGCTTGATGTAGGCGGAGGTGTGCCAGGCTGCGTCGGACACGACTGCCTCGTGGTCGACTCCCACTCCCGCCAGCTGCCGCCGCAGCTCGCGACCGAACGGGTCTTCGCCGAGGACACTGAACGCCTCCGCCGCGGCTCCAAGCGCGGCGGCGTTGGCGGCAACGTTGCCGGCTGCGCCCAGCGAGTGGCGTTGCTGGGCGACCGCGGCGGCACGGCGACCGGTCTCCCGCGACCGCTCCGATCCGCCGCGCACCACTTCGAGGTAGACGTCCAGGCACAGGTCGCCGAACACCGCCACCCGGAGCCGACCGATCCTCCGCAGCACCGCGCTGGCGTCCACGTTGCCAAGGTGCCAACGACGCCCGCAGACCCCCTCCAAGCCATAGAGCGGGGCATCCGTCAGGTCTTGGAGACGGCGGGAGTTGCCGCCGCCACCATCAGCCGCGTGGTCCACGGAACCACCCGTGCGACCAATGCCATCGTAGAACACAAAGTCGCTCGAACT
>CAJWOB010000250.1 GCA_913043885.1 uncultured Spirochaetaceae bacterium
AGGGTTCCTGGATGGACCAGAGGTCACCGACCGGTGCCTGGACAATAATTGCGCCCCGAGCAGGCGACATACTCCAAATGAGGGACGACAGGCCTGTCCCTGGCATAGGGCCAATATTCAGGAGGGGTGAGACGCCTGCATCGCACAGGGGTCGATGCAGGCCGTCACGAGCCTGGATCAGCGACTCGGCTGACGGAATGCCAGGAAACGGCGGCAGCGTCCCCACGGGTAATTGTACGGCGCATGGCGACGCGGACTATCACGGGTGCGGGCCCAGGCAGAAGCGCAGCCGCATCACCTAGCCCTGCGTCTCCTCCTCGCGCGCCTTCACCCCCGCCAGCAACTTGCCATGCAACGCATGCAACGTTCGCTGCTCGTCGGCGGTCAACCCTGCAAGCACGCGCTGCAGGTTGGCCACGTGCGCCGTGATGATGCTGTCGATCAGCTCGAAGCCCGCCGCCGTCAGCGCCACCAGGACACCGCGACGGTCGCTGGGATGCTTGCGCCGCTCGATCAGACCGGCCTTTTCCAGGCGGTCGATGCGGCTGGTCATGCCCCCCGAGGAAATCATCGCGCTCTCGTACAACGCAGTCGGCATCAACGCATAGGGTTCACCCGAACGGCGCAGGGTAGCGAGCAGGTCGAACTCACCGGCCTGCAGGCCATGCTCGGCGAAGAACGGCAGCAGGTGATCGCGGCTGATCAGCAGGCTCAACTCCCCCAGGCGGCCAATGACGGCCATGGAGAAAGCATCGAGATCGGGTCGTTGCTGCTGCCACTGCTTCTCCTGTCGACGGTCGTCTTTGGGCTGCCGGGCGCTGCCCTTGCGCTGCGCCTGTTTGCCGAGTCCTTGAGCCTGAGTGCCGGACTCGGCGCACTCATGTTGATGGGGCTGGTGATCAATACGGGGATCGTGCTGTTTGCCACCTACCGCCGGCGCGGGACAGACGGAGGGGCGGCATCGGCGACGCGACGATGGACGACGCTCGTCATCGTATCCCGCGACCGACTGCGTGCAGTTCTCGCTACCGCTCTCTCGACGGGGGCGGCTCTGCTACCGGTGGCGGTGCTCGGCGGCGCTCATGGCGGGTTGGCAGCCGTGGTGGTGGGCGGTATCGCATCGGCCACGCTGTACGGATTGCTCGTTCTTCCGCTGGCCTACGGTGCGTTGGGCAGTCGACGCCAGCCGGACTGGCCGCGACGTCTCCCGGGTGCCTGACATATCCTGTCCGCGGAGGCGCACTTGGCTGAACACACTGGTCGTGTCGCACTGATAGCCGGCGGGGCGGGGGGCATCGGCTCCGCCGTGTCTGCCGGTTTCGCCAGGGACGGGGCCCAAGTGGTGGTCGCCGACCTGGAAGCGGGAAGGGCCGCGGAGGTGGCCGGCGGGCTCGAGGGGGGGCCGCACTCCTCTCTCGCGGTCGACGTGGTCGATCCCAGCTCCGTGGAGGCGGCGGTGCGGCACGCCGTGGACCAGCATGGGCGCGTCGACTACCTCGCCTACTGCGCCGGCAACAACGTAAAGGCGCCGAGCCTGGAGCTGACCCTGGAGCAGTGGAACAGTGCGCTCGACAGCCACCTGACAGGTGCCTTCCTGTTCAGCCAGGCCGTCGCCAGACAGCTGATTGCGCAGGGTGACGGCGGGCGCATCGTCTACGTCTCGTCGGTGGGAGCCTGGGCGCCGATACCACAGCGCGGCGCCTACAGCCCGTCGAAGGCGGCGCTCAACAGCCTGGCGGGAATGCTGTCCATCGAGTGGGCGGAGCACGGCATACTCACCAACACCGTATGCCCCGGCGTGGCCGAGACGGCGATGACCACCAAGGTCTACGAACGCGACCCGCAGCTGCGCGACACTCGCCGCAAGCGCATGCCGATCAAGCGGGAGGTGCGCCCCGACGAGATCGCCGACCTCATCGTGTTTCTGTGCAGCCCGCGGGCCAGCTACATCAATGGCGTCGCCATCCCCATCGACGGTGGATTCCTGAACTCCGGGTTTATGCCGGAGCCGAGCAGCTAGACGCTGCCACGGGCGTCCCGATCGCCCGCATGCTCACGCACCAGCGCGTCCAGCTCCCGCTCGATCGCGCCGCGGCCCACGCTGTTGCGCACGCAGACATCGTAGACGTGGGCGATGATGCCGCAGGCGCGCACGTCGCCGGCGAAGTCGTCGGCCAGCAGGCCGAGACGCTTCAGCAGCGCGATGGTGGCGTTTACTTCCAGTGAGTTCAGCTGTCGGCCCCGTGCTACCCTCGCCAGGTGGCGGGCGCAGCAACCGTGGTCGCTTTGGCAACACGTCGCAAGGCCCGCGGTGGCATGCTCGAGCACAGCTGGGCAACCGTTACCACCGCCGAGGGTGTGGTGGCGCCGCTGACCGGCGGCGCCGACTTTCGCGGCAAGCCAGGTCGGCGTCAGGTGACGGTGCTCACCAGCGAAGGGTGGGCACAGGCGTGCCAGCAGCTCGGCCGGCAGCTGCCGTGGACCACCCGGCGTGCCAATCTGCTGCTCTCCGGCCTCACCATTGACGGCGTTTGGGCCACCGGCTCGCAGCTGCACATCGGCGAGGCGCTGCTGCTGATCACCGGCGAGACCGAGCCCTGCCAGCGGATGGAGGAGCAGGCTCCCGGGCTACGGGCCGCGCTCACCCCGGGCTGGCGTGGCGGGGTGACCTGTCGCGTGGTCCGCGGCGGGCTGGTGCGCGTCGGCGATGCCGCCCTCCTTGAGCCAGCGCCGACCACAGCCGCGGCTCCTCACTAGCACCGTGCTGCTGGCGCAGCTGGTCGCCACCTCGGCAGCCGTAGCCGCCACCCGTTCTCGCAAGGCCAAGGTAACGCACCTCGCCGAAGCGCTGTCGCAGTTGAACGCGGCCGAGGCGCCCATCGCGGTGGCGTACCTCGCGGGCGAGCTGCCGCAGGGCCGAGTGGGTGTCGGCTACCGGGCGGTGTACTAGGCCGCAGACTGTGCGGTATCCGACGCGGCCGGCAGCAGCGGGAGCGGTGCCGCCGGCGACGTCGAGCACGGCGCCCAGCTCACGATCCTTGAGGTCCACGACATCCTGGACCGGCTCGCTGCCGAGTCAGGCAGCGGCTCGCAGGCGCGCCGTGCCGCACTGCTCGACATGCTCCTGCTGCGAGCTGTGGACAACGAACGCCAGTTCCTGAAGGCGCTGCTGACCGAGGGGGCACAGGCGCTGGAGGGTCTGCGGCTACAGGTCCTGACGGCGCTGCAACCGATGCTGGCTCAGTCGGCCGACAGCTGCGCCGACGCGCTGGCCAGAACCGGAGAGGCGTCGGTAGAGGTCAAGCTGGACGGTGCGCGCATTCAGGTGCACCGCCAGGGGCAGGAGGTACGCGTGTTCACCCGCAACCTCCGCGACGTCACCGCCGCCCTGCCCGAGGTGGCAGCAGCGGCGGCGCAGCTGAACGTGGAGGCGGTAATCCTCGATGGCGAGGCCATTGCCCTTGGCGCCGACGGAGCGCCGCTCCCCTTTCAGGAGACGATCAGCCGCTTCAGCCGCCAGGCGGGAACGGCCGGCGGTGCAACCGGCAGCGCGGCAGCGGTGGCGGTGTCGCCGGTGTTCTTTGACTGCCTGCACCTGGACGGCGAGGACCTCATCGACCGCCCGGCCCCCGAGCGGCACGCTGCGCTCGATCGTGCCTGCCCGCGCGAGCTGCGGGTCGAGCGTCTGGTTACCGATGACCCAGAGCCGGCGGAGCGACTGCTGGAGCAGACGCTGGCGGCCGGCCACGAGGGGGTGATGGTCAAGAGCCTGGCCAGCAGCTACGAGGCGGGGCGGCGTGGCGTCGGCTGGATCAAGGTGAAGCGGGCCAAGACCCTCGATCTGGTGGTGCTGGCGGTCGAATGGGGGTCGGGTCGGCGCACCGGCAAGCTGAGCAACCTGCACCTGGGCGCGCGCGACCCAGAAAGTGGCGGCTTCGTGATACTCGGTAAGACCTTCAAGGGCATGACCGACGCCATGCTGGACTGGCAGACCGAGCGCTTCCTGGAGCTGGAGACCGAGCGGCAGGGCCACGTGGTGCACGTCCGTCCAGAACAGGTGGTGGAGATCGCCTTCGCCGCTATCCAGGCGAGCCGTCGCTACCCAGGGGGCATGGCGCTGCGCTTCGCTCGGGTCAAGGGCTACCGCGACGACAAGGGCCCCGCCGACGCCGACACCATCGACACCGTCCGAAAGCTGTTCCGTCGCGGTCGACGGGACCCGACTGCGCTCGATTCCAGCTAGCCGTTCCCGGGGCCCTGCGGCTGCGATATCATCCGCCGCGTGGCGCAGCGGGACAGTCAGCGGGATGCGGAGCATCACCCACCGGCATGGGACGATGTCGATCCGCTGGTCGCGTGGCTGGTGGGCATCCACGGGGTGGTGCCGCCCTTCTGCCTGGAGGTGGTGCTCGCCGACGGCAGCCGCTACTCCTTTCACTCAATCGCCTTTCGTGACGACCGCGCCAATCTTCGTATATCTTTTATCTAAGATGTTACGCCTGTGGCCCGAACTGTTCA
>CAJWOB010000251.1 GCA_913043885.1 uncultured Spirochaetaceae bacterium
CGAGCCGATGTATCTGCCCAGCGTCGGCGCGCTGGTTGGAAACCTCTCGCCTGAGGAGGCATTTGCCTACGCGCCCACCGGTGGCATTCGGCCGCTGCGTGAAGTCTGGCGTGACGCGATGCTGAGCAAGAACCCCAGCCTCAACGGTCAGTTCTCGCTGCCGCTGGTAACGTCGGGCCTCACCCACGCCATTCTGCTGGTAAGCGACCTGTTCGTGGGGGAGGGCGATGTGGTGCTGGTGCCGGACCTCTTCTGGGGTAACTATCTACTGATCTTCGCCGAGCGCAGTCGCGCCGTGCTCCGTACCTTTCCGCTGTTCCCCGTCGATCAGCAGCAGCCAAGCGGCATGGACCTGGCGGCGCTCGACGCGGCGCTCGAGGTCGTGGCCCCGGGGAGCAAGGCGGCGGTCATGCTCAACTTCCCCAACAACCCGACCGGCTACTCGCCACGCAGCGACGAGGCCGATCAGCTGGTGGCGTGCTTGCGACGCCACGCGGAGCGGGGCGTTACCGTCGTGGCCATTTGCGACGACGCCTACACCGGACTCTTCTACGAGCCCGACGTCTTTTCCGAGTCGGTGTTCGCGCCGCTTGCTGCCGCTCACGACAACCTGCTGGCAGTGAAGATCGACGGCGCCACCAAGGAGAACTACGCCTGGGGGTTTCGCGTCGGCTTCATCAGCTTCGCCGGTGCCGGCGTCAGCGCCGCCCAGCTCGAGGCTCTGGAGAAGAAGGTGATGGGGGCGGTGCGCTCCTCGGTCAGCAACTCCAGTCGCCTGGCGCAGAGCGTCATGCTCAAAGCGATGCAGTCGGCGCATTTCGAGCGAGAACGGACAGCCAATTTCGCGGCCATGGCGGAGCGGTACGCCGCGGTTCGCGAGGTGGTGACCGGGCGCGACAAGGGCGGTCTACGCCCGCTGCCGTTCAATTCCGGCTACTTCATGACCCTGCGGCTGGAGCGCGGCGGCTCGGAAGCGCTGCGGACCAGTCTTCTCCACCAGCGCGGCATCGGTACCATCTCGGTTGGCGATGACTACCTGCGGGTGGCGTACTCCGCCATCGAACCCGCGGACATCCCCGCACTGTTCGATGAGATCTACTCGGCGGCGGCGGAGCTGAAAGCGAGCTGACGGCCCGGCGCCGTGGCTCCGGCGCTCAGTTGGTGGCGTCGATGAGGTAGTCGCCAAGCTTCTTGAGCTCTGGGATGCTTTCGTAGACGGGCGTGCTGTTGCCGCGCTCCTCGCGGTCTAGCCCGGCGGCCTTCACGTAGAGCTCGTTGACCATGTCAGCGAAGATCGACAGGTTCGGGCGAAAGTTGTTGATCGCCATGTCGGCGAGGGTGCGGTCGCTACTGTCGGCCAGCATCGAGCGCAGGTTGGGCAGTAGGTCGCGCCGGCACGCCGAGATGAACGCCGCCGCTGCCAGTATCTGTTCGTAGAGGTCCTGAAGTGGGTAGCCGTGGATGCGGTAGAACTAAAACTTTGTTGGTGAGGCTATCGAGCTGGTCCCAGGCGTTGTGCGGGACCTCCAGCCGGGAGAACGCCTTGCGCACGTAGACGTTGTTGATGTTGTTCTCTTAGTGCTCTTTGATACGCTCGACGATGGCGAAAATCCCAGCGTCCCTTACTGCCACAGCTGTTCCCTTGGGTTGCCGCGGCCATTCGGCCGCTGCTTCGCGATGCTACTAGACCGCTTCGGCCGCGGTCAACGTCGAGAGGCGCGGAGCACCAGCACGCCGCTCTCGGCCCGGTGCCTGCTGCTCGCATGCATGTTGGCGGCGACCGGTGCCTGTGGTGGTACTGCTCCCGGCGACGGCAACGGCGATGTGGTTACCATGTGGACGGACATCGCCGAGCTTGCCGCCTACGTAGAGGCCTTCAACGTGGTCAGCGACAGCACCAAGGTGGAGCTGGTGTTTCGCGACTCGCAGGTATCGGCGTTGGTGGCGGCGGACGACACGGTTCCGGATCTCGCGTTGGGCCGCTGGTTGAATGCACCAACGGCGCGACCTCACCTGGCGCCGCTGGATGGCCTGTTCCGCGACGGCACCTTGGCGCCGGACAGCTTCTACGCCCCGCTGCTGGCGCTGGGGGCAACGGATGAGGGTCGGCAGCTGGCGCTGCCCTTCTCCTTCAACCTGCCGGTGGTGGTGTTCCGCGCCGCGGACCAGCCCGAGGAGCTGGAACGCTCGGTGATCGATGTGGCGACATTGCGCCGTCTGGGAAGCGAGTTCGTTGCCGGCTCGAGCGCCGGTCTCACCCAGATCGGGTTCTCCCCATTGTGGAACGTCGAGTTCCTGCTCTACCTCGCGGCCGCTCGGGGCGCCGCCCTACGGGCCGCTGCGGACGGGGAGCTGGAGGTGGATGCCGCGCAGCTGGAGGCCGTTACCACGGTGGCCCGGGAGTGGATTACGGAGAGCCACGGCGGCCCAGATCGCGATGACCAGTTCGTGTCCTCCTTCTTCCATCAACCGCTCTATCAGCTGGCCATAGAGGGGCGTATCCGCTTCTACCTCACCGACATTGCCAGCTATTTCGCGATACCGGACGACAAGCGCCAACAGCTGGACTTCCGGTGGCTCGTCGTCGACGGCGTCATCCCTGTGGATGCGGATATGCGCTGGCTGGTGCAGCCCGCGGGCAGTCGCAACGGCCCGGGAGTCCGCGCCTTTCTGGCGTGGATTTTCGATGCCGCGGTGCAGGAGGAGCTGCTCGGCGAGGTGCAGTTCAAGCGTCTGCGGGTGTTCGGTCACACGGATGGACTGTCGGCACTGCCGGAGGTCAACGAACGAGTCTTCCCACGGTACCACGAATTCCTCCTTGGCAGGGTGCCGGAAGCCGCCCAGCTGCGCTTCCTTGGCCCGATGCCCGCGGAGTGGGACCTCGCTAGGGAGGAGGTGGTAGCGCCCTGGCTGGCAGCCGCGGTGGCCGGTGCCGCGCAACACTCTTCACTGGAGCAGGAGGTGGCGGAGTGGCGGCGAGACCTGCGCGTGCAGTAGTCGCGGCGCGTGCAGCAGCCGCGTGTCCACCACTTTTTGACATAGCGACCGCAATCCAATAATTTCAACGACGCTGCACTGCCTCGGAGAGAGGCGGCAGCAAATAACATAGATAGCAGGAGTCGCTCACCACATGGCAACAGTCGAGCTTCGCAACATAACCAAGGTCTACGAAGGCGGTGTGAAGGCCGTCGACGCCGCCAACATCACGGTGGCGGACAAGGAGTTCGTGGTCTTGGTCGGACCGTCGGGGTGCGGCAAGTCCACTACCTTGCGCATGATCGCCGGGCTGGAGGAGATCACCTCGGGTGAGCTCCTGATCGACGGCAGCGCAATGAACGACGTTGCGCCCAAAGACCGCGACATCGCCATGGTGTTTCAGAACTACGCTCTGTACCCGCACATGACCGTGTACGAGAACATGGCGTTCGGCCTCAAGATCCGGAAGTACGCAAAGAAGGAGATCGAGGCGCGCGTCCACGAGGCGGCCGGCATTCTCGACATCGAGGAGCTCCTCGACCGGAAGCCCAAGGCGTTGTCTGGTGGACAGCGCCAGCGCGTGGCGGTCGGCCGCGCAATTGTGCGCAAACCGAAGGTGTTCCTGTTCGACGAGCCGCTGTCCAACCTCGACGCCAAGCTGCGCGTCCAGATGCGCGCGGAGATATCGTCGCTCCACTCTCGGTTGCAGGCCACTATGATCTACGTCACCCACGATCAGGTGGAGGCGATGACCATGGGCGACCGAATCGTCGTGATGCGCGATGGACTGATCCAGCAGATCGGCACCCCACTGGGTCTCTACAACCAGCCCAATAACAGGTTCGTCGCCGGATTCATCGGCTCGCCGCCAATGAACATCATGGTCGGCACGGTAAGCGAGGATGGTGGCCGCGTGGTCATCGACGAGGGGGACTTCCAGATGCAGCCCGAGCCGGACACTGCCGACAGCCTGCGCAGCTATGTCGGGCGTGAGGTAGTGTTCGGTATCCGTCCCGAGGACCTGGTGCAGGAGGACGGTCCCGTGCCAGTCAACAACATCACCGCATCGGTCGAGGTGGTGGAGCCACTCGGCTCGGAAATCCACCTCTACGTGACGACCAGCAAGCACCAGATGATCGCTCGTGTGCCTCCTCGCAAGGAGTTCCAGGTCGGCGACTCGGTGCACCTGAAAGTGGACGTTTCGAAGCTGCACCTCTTCGATCAGGAGACCGAGGCGTCCATCGTGCAGGCTGCCACCGTCGGCTAGCTACGGCGCCCTTCCGGAAGCTTGTGAACGCAGGCCGGTGCGTTTGTTGCCGGTGAATGCCCCATGGTAGTCTTGCCGCCGTGACGCCGCGCTCGGTTATGGGCAAACGTCTTCGCGTGAGGCTATGGTCGCGGGCGACCCTGGTCGTCGGCGCCGTGCTGCTGCTGGCGTACTGCCAGACCACGCCTGAGCCTGAGCCGGAGCCTGAACCCGAGCCCGAGGTCGCCGTGCAGCCCGAGCCAGAACCCGAACCCGAACCCGAGCCAGAGC
>CAJWOB010000252.1 GCA_913043885.1 uncultured Spirochaetaceae bacterium
CCTGTACGTCATAGCCAACCACTGAAGGTGACCCCCGCCGGCTTACAGCAGAGCCGGCTCGCCGTCGTCACTACCGCTGCCGCCCACGCCGTCGTCCGGGACGAGGAGCCCTCGTTGTGAAGCACCGACATCCCGACGCCGACACGCAGACCGCCCCCGTCGAGGTCAGCGATGTCCGGCCCCACGGCGCCCAGAGGCTCGAGGGACAGACGCCCCGCGACCGAGAGCTTGTTGAACCGGTTACCCTCGAAGACGGCGTTCTCCACATAGCCATCGTGGAAGTTCGTGTGGCGATCGAGCCCGTTGTAGACACCCAACGCATAGGAGGCGAGGCCACCGCCGATCTGATGAGTGGTGAGATACGCGTGCGTGCGGAGGGCGCCGGCGAGCGCAGCGGCGAGCGCATTAGCGGTAACGATTGGGTGCTGGAGCAACATCCACCGCTGCAGCCGGTGCTGGGCCTGCCGGGCATGCACGAGTCGGTGCGCCTGTTTCTGGATGCGGTGGAAGCCGGCAGCGAGTCGGCCGATGCCGCCGGGACCGCCCGGCTGGCCCGCCTCTTCCGTCTTGGGCTCGCCGCCGAGGAGTCGAAGCGTAGCGGCGGCTGGGAGGCGGTGAGCTAGACGGGCTACCTGACTCCACCGGCCGATCCACGAGCAATGTGGCCGGCCACCTCCAGCAGCGTTGCCTTCCCCTTCGCACGCAGGATGCCGGCGCGAAAGATGCGGGCCGAGAGCAAGTTGATCCCAAGGATTGCCAGGAGCATGAGCGCGATCGACAGGGCTATCTGCCACGTCGCCGGCTCCCCGGCCGTTATGCGGGCAAACATGACGATGGGCGCGGTAAGCGGAAACAGCGACATGCCGACGATGAAGGGCGCCTCAGGCCGCAGAATCGTCGTGCTCAGCGCCACCATCGGCAGAATCAGGAACACCAGCACCGGCCAGGCGAGCTGCGTCAGGTTCTGGTCGTCCTCGGGGGCCGCCCCCATCGCCGCGTACAGCGACCCAAAGATGAAGAAAGCCAGCAGGAAGAATCCCGCGACCATCACGAAGGTGCCTGCCGACACCTCGACCGGCGTCTCGATGCCGAGCGCGGGGGCGGGAATCTGGAGCAGTATCACCGCCATCACCACCCACAACGCGTACTGAATCGCGCCGGCCGCGGCCTTGCCGATGACCTTGCCAAACAGCAGCTCACCGGCGCTGACCGATGAGAGCATTATTTCTACGGTACGGCTCAGCTTCTCCTGCAGCACGGTGCGCCCGGTCGCCTGGCCGTAAAAGATGATGGTCATGTAGAGCATCATCACCAGCACGATCGTGGTGAAGAACTGCCGCTCCACGCTTACCTCGGCGCCGCTGAGCAGTCGTGGCTCGATGGCGGGAGTCCGTGCCAGTCGGGAGATCAGCTGACCGTCCAGGCCGGCGGCGGCCATGCGCCCGCGCACGATCTCCGCTCCTACTATCGCCTCGACGGTGCGCACGAAGCGAAGATCCGGCGACTCCTCGCTGACCATATCGAGCGTGGTAGCCTCCAGATCGCCAATCGACAGCCAGGCATCTACTTCACCCGCGGTGAGCGCCTCGCCAGCGAGGGCCTCGGTTGCCAGCCCACGAACCTGAATTCGAGCCGCAGCCAGCGGCGCGGCAAGCGTTTCCGCCAGCCGCAGATCACGAATCGCCGGCCCCGCGACAATGGCAAGGCGGCGCTCGGCGGCGTCATCGCCCGAGTCGAGATCGCCGACCAACAGCGCCGGCAGCACGCCGATAGCGGCGATAAGGAACGGCCCCAACAGCGTGACCACCGTGAAGCTACGGTTTCCGGCGGTTGCCTTCAGCTCCTTCCTTGCGATCAGCGCTAATTTGCGCAGATTGGGGCGCGTCACTCCGCGTCGCCTCCTACCAGTCGCACGAACACCTCTTGCAGAGACGGGGACTTGACCGCGAAACGGGTCACCTCGACGTGACGGGCCGAGCGAGCGGCACGTGCCACCAGCGGCAACCGCTCGAGGAAGGCGGCTGTCGCCGTCGAACTCCATCTCCAGCGAGCGGCGCCCGTACTGGCCGGTCACCTCGGCGAGGGGCCCTGCGGCCAGCACCCTGCCGTTGTCGACGACAAACACGTCGTGGCAGATGCACTCCGCTTGGTCCATCAGATGGCTGGAGAACAGCACCGACTTGCCCTGCTCGGCCAGACGCTGGATTGCCGCTCGCATATCGTCGGTGGCCACCGGGTCGACACCGGAGAACGGCTCGTCGAACAGCACTACCTGTGGATCGTGCACCACGGTCGCGGCGAACTGCACCTTCTGCGCCATCCCCTTGGACAGCGTGTCCACCTTGTCCCCGCGGCGTTCGGCCAGACCGAAGTACTCCAGCCAGCCCAGCGCACTCTCGGCAGCGGCGGCGGGCGCCATGCCCTTGAGCAAGGCAAAGTACTGCAGCACCTCCTCGAGGGTCTGCGTGCGATAGAGGCCACGCTCCTCGGGCAGGTAGCCGAGGCGCTCCTTGTCGGCCGGCACCAGGGGCCGGCCGTCGAGTGAGACCTCGCCACCGTCGGCGCGGATGATTCCGAGCACGACGCGGATGAGCGTGGTCTTGCCGGCGCCGTTGGGGCCCAGCAGTCCCAGGATCCGACCGGGGGCAGCTGACACGCTCACCTGGTCGAGCGCCACCACCTCGCCGAATCGCTTGCTTACCGAGCTGGCCTCCAGCACGGGGTGATCAGCCCGCCAGCGACCCCATTGGATCCCACGGCGGCAGCACGATGGGCTCCAGATCGAGGGCGTCGCGCAGGCGAGGAGGAAGCCGATCGCGATGCACGGCGATCTCGTACACGTACTCGTCGAACCACTCGTCACTCAAAGCGAAGAAGCCCTGTTTGCCGTTCTCGTCGCCCCAGCTGTTCTCGCATCGCCAGCGGCGAACCGTGTCGTCGAGCACGTCGACTCCGGTCAGCAGCATGGCGTGGGTCATCGCCGACTCCCGCAAGTGGAGGCGTGCGACCTTGTCGAGTCCCAGATCCACCCCGTAGAGGCCGTCGTAGTCGTAGAGCTGGCGGTCCCACACCCCGGCCTTGCGCAGCATGTGCTTGCCGCTGTCACAGCCAAACCACACCGGCTCGCCCTCCTCCAGAGTAGCGCGCGCCATGGCTTTCAGATCCGCCATCTCGGCATTCAGGTAGATCACCGGCGGAGCGCCGACCACGTTGCCGAGCAGGTCGACGGTGTAGGTGCGAGCCACCGGGTGCTCGGGGCGGGGATCGTGGACCACACACACGTAATCAGCGACGGCAACGCCAGCGTGCTGCTCGGCGAACTGCTGCGGAGTCATCTCGGCTTCGCGGTGGAAGTTGCGGTCGTCGTCGTTCCACTGCCACACGAACGACGCCGGCGGCTCACCGAGGTCGATGGCCAACACACGGTAGATATCGGTGAGCGCTCGCTCGCGTATCTCAGCGAGCGCCTCGCCGCGGGCGGCGATGCCGGCAGCATCGATAGCGCCGGTGCCTGCAGCATTGGCGCCGTTGCTGGCCGCCGGAATCTCGGCGAGCGCCGCCCGCATCTGTGCGGCGGCCCGCCTCACCAGGGTTCGCAGTACGCTGTTGAGCCGGCGGGTATGGGACGAGCTATAGGTCTCGGGCATCGCCGCCTGGGGAACCAGCCCATGCTTCGCCACGAGGGCCGCGACCATGTTCCACTGGCCGCCGTCCTCCATCGCCCGCTCGAGCAGGAAGACCAGGCGACGGTCGTCGACCGGCGCGTCTGCGATCTCCTGCAGGGCATGCAAGACGTAGTTGGCCCGCTCCAACTTGTCCCAGAACTGCAGGTAGCTCTGGGAAAACTCGAAGTCTTTGCGCTTAAACCGCTTGGTAGCCTGCGCCCGCATCAGATTGAGCGCGGCGAACATCCAGCAGCGTCCGGATGCTCGCTGGTTGGTGACCTTCCAGTCGTCGAGCACCACGGAGAACGAGTGGTCCAGCGACTGCAGCCGTCGGCGATCCAGCGCCACCTCGTCAGCTCCGACGCGGGTAACGGCGTTGTGGGCAACGCGTGCTCCCGGGTCCTGCGCCGATGCGGCAAGCCGAGCCACGAGCGCGGCATCGAGCGCGGTCCCCATCGTCGGCGGGGTCGTCGCCCCCGCACCTCGCTTCTGCGCGGACATACCACATTGACGTGGCGCGCCTCGGCGCTGTCAATCGGCGCCACTTTGCGCCATTCTCTGGCGCCGTGAAATTGCTTGTGACCGCCGCCGACAGCCCGGTGGGGGACGCGTTGCGCGCGCGCCTCGCCGCCGGCCACCAGCGCGCGCGCGGCCTCGCGCGTGACCCCCGCCAGCGCCTCCTCCGGCGAGAGCAGGTGCGGGGCCTCCCGCGGCGCCTCCGCCTTCGGCCCATCCTGCTCCGCAGCCGGCAGGTGGGGGTGGAAGGGCGGGACGAGGTGGTCCCAGGTCGGCGCGGCCTCCTCGTAGCGCTCGCGGTGGTTGGTGGGCGTCGCCT
>CAJWOB010000253.1 GCA_913043885.1 uncultured Spirochaetaceae bacterium
AGGCGCCATTTCCAGCTCGATGTGCTCGATGGTGGCGGCGGTGGCCTCGATGGCGGCGCGCTTCTGCAGTGACAGGAGGGCCTCCTGCGCGCCCTGTAGTGAGGTGTTTCCCACCTTGGTAACGCGCTCCGGGGGCAGTGGCGGCAGCAGCCCGATGGCGATGGCGTTGTCGACGTTCACGTAGTTGGCGAAACCGCCGGACAGGTAGAGCCGTTCTACGTCGGCCGGGTCGATGCCGAGCTCGCGGCACACGATGGTCTGCCCGCAGTAGTTAGCGGCCTTGGCCTGCGCCAAGTTGCTCGCGTCCAGGCGACTCAGGGTTATGCCGTGCTCCGGCACCACATCGATATGCGACGCGCGGCGGTCGTGTCCGAACACCCCCTTTGCGTCCATCATATCGTGGCTCCTTAGCTCGGCAAGCAGGTCGATGAGACCCGAGCCGCAGATGCCCTGCGGCGGCTGGTCGTCGATGGTCTCGAACACGAATGCGCCGCCGTCCCACCGCAACGACTCGATCGCCCCGGCGTAGGCGGGCATGCCGAACCCGACCAGGCCGCCTTCGAATGCCGGACCGGCGGGACATGACGCTGCCAGCATGCGGCCGCCGCTGCGCACCACGACCTCCGTGTTGGTGCCAATGTCCACCAGCATGGCAGTCTGACTAGTCAGGTCGGTGGCGAGGATGTCCGCCGCCGTGTCGCCGCCGACGTGGCTCCCGATTAGCGGCATGCCGTACACGCGGGCATGAGGGTTCAGGCGCATCCCGAGGACGCTGGCCCGTTCGTCGATGGCGCTGGTGGTGCGCGCGCCCGCGGCGAGCTCCTTCTCGATGATCGATTGGTAGGGCTTCTGCCCAAGCCCCTGCACGTCCAGGCCGAACACCAGGTCTCGCATGGTCGAGTTACCGGCGATCACCACCTCGTAGATCTGCCGCCGCGATATGCCCAAGTCGCGGACCAGGTCGGTCACCGCGCTGTTGATGCTGGTGATGATGGCGTCGTGGAGCTCGCCGCGGAACTCGCCGCCGTCGTACGAGACGCGGTTCATCACGTCGCTTCCGGCGAATTGCTGCGGGCTGCCGAAGGCTCGTGTCTGCAGAGCCTGGCCAGATGCCAGGTCCACCAGCTCCAGCGCGACGGTGGTGGTGCCGACGTCGACGGCAAGCCCGAGCATGCGACCGCGAAACTCGTCGATACGCTCCTCGCCGCGCCACACCCCGCCATCCCGTTCGACCACGGGTGGGTCGCTGGCATCGGAGAGTGGGTCCGTGTGTCCACCACCGGAGCGGCTGGTCAGGATGCGCGGCTGCCGTCGGAGCGGGGCGAAGGTGATGTCTGACGAGTCGTCCTCGACCACCGCCTGGCACGCCAGCCGGAACGGCTCCTTCAGGAACCGCTCCTCATCCGTGGGTGCTCCCAGCGCTTCGCCACCGGCGGTTACCTCGACGACGCATTCGTGACAGGTGCCCGCGCGCCCGCAGGAGGTGGCGACGCGGACGGCGAGGTCGTCGGCGTAGTCGAAGATGGTCCTGCCGGCTACCAGCTGCTTGCTGCCGCCGTCGTGGCTAATGGTTGCCATGTGCTGGTCGGTATCTGTGCTGGGTGGGTGGAGGCGTGTGTGCTACCCGCAGTCTACTGTTCGCCGCTCGGCTACTCGCCGGTGTCCCACGCGCTGCGGTAATCGAGCTTGTCGTCGCCACGGCAGAGCTTGAGACCGCTGCCCGGTCCTGCCTGTACCGGTCGCAGCCGTCCGTGTCGATCGGGCTGCGGCTCCGCTGCCTCTATCGGCGGGCACTGATTGCGGCAGCCAAACTTGGCGGTGCATTCGTCGAAGCGGTTCTTGTACGGGCAGCGGCTGGTGGCCTGCACCATGGCGTGCTTGGCCATGTTGCTGAGGACTGCCGTCAGCCGTTCTCGTCTCTCCTCCCAGGCAGCCGGGTCGACGAAGCTCACGCTCCGGCGGCTTCCTCGCCCCGTAGCTCGCTGAGCAGCTGCTTGGCCAGCTCGACGCAATCGATCGCATCCTTGCCATAGCCGTCGGCGCCCATGTCGTCGGCGAACTCCTGCGTCACCGGCGCGCCCCCGACCATCACCTGCACGTCGTCGCGCATGCCGGCGTCGATGATCGCTTCGATGGTGCGGCCCATGTTGGGCATGGTGGTGGTCAGCAGCGCCGACATGCCCAGCAACGGCGCGTCGTTCTCTTCGAGGCCGTCGATGAAGTCATCGGGCGAGGTGTCGACGCCGAGGTCGATTACCTCGAAACCGGCGCCGCGCAGCATCATGGTGCATAGGTTCTTACCGATGTCGTGGAGATCGCCCTTGACGGTGCCCATTACCACCTTGCCGACCGCCTCGATGCCCGATTCGGACAGGATTGGCTCGATGTGGGTCATGCCCGCCTTCATGGCGCGAGCGCAGGCCAGCACCTCCGGAACGAAGATGATGTTGTCCCGAAACTTGATGCCGACGATCGCCATGCCGGCAATAAGCCCGTCGTCCATCACCTCGGTGGCCTCGATGCCGTCGCCCAGGGCGGCCTTGGTCAGCTCGTCGACCTCGTCGTTCTCGCCTTCGATGAGCGCGGCGGCGATGTTCTGCATCTGCGGCGTGACCGCCGCGAACAGGTCGATCATCTTCTCCTGCTCGTCCTCGCGTTCGACGAACTCCGTTATCTCGTCGCGGATCGTCTCGTTCGCAATGTCTTTGAGATCAGCCATCAGTTAGAGCCGTGCTCCCGGTGCCACGCTTTCACCGTCTCGGGTATCGCGCGCAGGTTGTCGATTGGGGTCTGAAGCGGAATCGCACACTCGGGGCCTATCAGCGGCACTCCCGCCTCTAGGTTGGCGGTCACCTCGGCGGCCACCTCCTCGGGCCCCTGTGAGTAGAGGGTGGTCGGGTTGTTGATGTTGCCAACCAGCGCCAGGCGGCCATGCACGATCTCCATCGACTCCTTGGGGTTGTTCTTCGAGTCGTAGTGGAAGGCGGCGAAACCGGTCTGCGAGATGTAGTCCATGAACTCAGTTGTCTTGCCGCAGATGTGAAGGATTAGCGGCACCTCGAGCTCGTTGGCAAATTCGCGATGCAGGTCGGTGAGGTACTTGTCGTAGTACTTGGCACTCACCAGGTCGCCGGTGGCGTGGTCCGGAAGCGTCAGGGCATCGGCGCCGGCCTCGATCTGCGCTCTGCCGAAGTCGACAGTGGCGGTCTTGAGCCGATCCAGGATCTGCCTGGTCTTGTCAGGGTCGTCGTATGAGAGCAGCAAGAACTTCTCGACGCCAAAGCAGTGGTAGGCCTGCGTCCAGGGCCCCATGGTCTTGCCGACGATTGCCACCTCGTCGCCGTACTCGCGCTTCAGGATACTGATCGCGTCGAGCACGCACTTGGTGTCCGGGTGGGTGAGGAAATCGCTGGGAATGGTGACGTCCTCTGGTTCCGCCCAGATCGGTCGCGTCATCTTCGCCGTCGGCCAGTTGTCCTTTCCCTCCCACTGGATTTCGCAGCCCAGCGCCGAGGAGTCCTGGATGATCGAGAACACCGGCATGATGGTGTCGAAGCCGAGCTCGGTGTAGCTGGTGGCTGCCAGGCGGGCCATCAGCTCCGCGTCGCGGTTGGCCGCGGGGAACGGGGCATCGACCAGGTCCATCAGCTCCACGGTCGCCACCGAGGTGGGGGTACAGGTAGGCGTGCGGTCCACCGGCTCACCGGCCAGTGCCGCCAACACACGTTCTCTTCCGTTCATTTCTGTTGACTGGGGGCCGACAACATGCCGCGCGCCGCGGCGAGCTCCATCTGGCGAAGCACACCACGGGCGTTCAGGGCACGGACCAGCAGCAGCGCCACCACCGCCGCCAGGTCCTCCTGCTTGCAGTAAAAACCCAGGTCGATGAGCAGGCGCTGGCAGCACAGCATCTCAAACGTGAGCACGTTCGTGGGGAAATTCTCCGCGTACTGCTTGCCCTCCTGCGCCTCGACGTGCTCGCGGATGGTGTCGCACAGCTCGTGGACGGCCGCCTTGGCATCGCCGCCGCCCCCTTTCGCGTCCCCGAGGCTGTTCGCAGCGCCGGAACGAGTGGGCGCAGCCAGCGTCCCGCTGATGCGGACGCTGAACGTGTCGGCGTCGTCCTCGCCCCAGACGCGCACCACGCGCGGCATGCGGAGGGCGTTGTGCGGAGCCACGTCCACGTAGAGCGAGCACGAGAGCTTGATCATCGCCGCGCGGATATTTTCATCCAACTTCGTGGCCTTGCACGCGCGGGCCAGGAGCTCGAACGGAAACTCCTTGCGCAGCTCTTGAATGGCGATGTAGTTGCGATCCAAACTCATCTCCGCGAACAACAACAGCTGGGCCTCGTACGCCGCCAGGAGCTCGACGTCGGTGGCCGGCCCTCCCTTGGGGGCAAACGATTCCAGCGGAAACTGTTTTTGCTTTCCGTTGATCTCCACGTCCAGCCAAATGGTGGCGTTGTTGCGCAGCGACGTCTTGA
>CAJWOB010000254.1 GCA_913043885.1 uncultured Spirochaetaceae bacterium
CGATGAGCTCGCGTGGTGGGTCGGAGCGGGCGACCCGGGGAAGCACGTCGGGCAGCAGCTCGCCCGCTTCGATCTGCTCCAGGTACTGTGGCAACTGAATGACACCGTGGGTGCGGACCCCCGAGCTGTCGGCGAGCATCAGATGGTTGGCGACGACGGCAGCGGGAGCCTCGGGGGAGCCGGCGGCGACCAGGGTATCGACGACCAGGGAGCGGAGTCGGTCGGCAGCCACCTTCATCGTCGGCGTCCATCCACCACGTCAGCTGCCAATCGATGGCCGATCCCAGGGCGAGGGCGGAGCACCGCCTCGCCGGTTCCCACCAGACCCTTGTCGGTCGCTACCTCCACGAACAGCCGCTCGCCGCATTCGGACACAGCGACCGGCACCGGACGCACTGCGGTGATGGTCATCCCGCTGCGACTGTACACTGTCCGCGATGACTGACTCCTTTCCTGCGCCGCTCGCCGCTCGCCTCGAGCGCGCCGGCGTGGTCGCCGTCCTGGTTCTCGAGAAGGTAGAGCATGCGGTGCCGGTCGCTGAAGCACTGCTGCGCGGCGGCGTCGACGTAATGGAGCTGACGCTGCGGACGCCGGCGGCGGTCGATTGCCTGCGGGCGATCCGCAGCGGCGCTCCCGAGATGCTCGCCGGCATCGGCACGGTGCTCACCACCGATCAGGTCGACGAGGTGCTCGCCGCCGACGCCGCGTTCGGTGTGTCCCCGGGACTGAACCCTCACGTCGTGGAGCACGCCCAACGTGCCGGCCTGCCCTTTGCGCCCGGGATCATGAGCCCTTCCGATATCGAGGCGGCGGTCGCGCTGGGCTGCCGGACGCTCAAGTTCTTCCCTGCCGAGACGGCGGGCGGCCTGGCCCACTTGGCCAGCATGAAGGCCCCCTACCGCCACCTTGGCTTGAGGTACGTACCGCTGGGTGGGGTGAACGAAGGCAACACCGCCGACTATCTGGCCGACGCCGATGTCCTGGCGGTTGGCGGGTCGTGGCTGGCCAAGGCAGACGTGATTGCGGCACAGGATTGGGACCGTATCGAGGCCACGGCCGCCAGGGCGAGCCAGATCGTGGTCGCAGCGCGGGGGGCGGCGTGAGGTTCGTTACCTTCGGCGAGATCATGCTGCGGCTCAGCCCGCCTGGCCATCTGCGTCTCCGGCAGACGCTACCCGGTTCGCTGGACGCCATCTTTGCCGGCGCAGAGGCAAACGTCGCCGCTTCGCTGGCAATGCTGGGTGCCGACGTCGCCTACGTCACCGCCTTGCCAACCGGCCCGCACGCCGACGCCTGCGTCGCCAACCTGCGCGGCCTGGGCATCGACACATCGGCGATCGTCCGTAGCGTGGAAGGCCGCCTCGGCATTTTCTTCGTCGAGCCGGGCGCAAACCAGTTGCCGAGCAGGGTTACCTACGATCGGGCCGGCACCTCCATCGCTCAGGCGCCGCCCGATGCCTACGATTGGCCCCGCTTACTGGACGCCGACAGCTGGCTGCACATCACCGGCATCCCCCCCGCCGTGTCATCGGTGGCGGCGGAGGCAACCGTGGCTGCCGCGCGCGCCGCGAAGGAGGCGGGGGCCACCGTCTCGTGTGACCTCAATTACCGCGCCAAGCTGTGGAATTGGGAGTCTGGTACCGAGCGTAAGGCGCTCGCCAGGCGGGTGATGACGGAGGTGCTGGACTTCGTCGACCTGCTCATCGCCAATGAGGAGGATTGCGACGACGTGCTGGGCATCCGTGCCGGCACCAGCGATACGGGAAAGGGCGACCTGGACGTGGCGGCGTACCCCGATACCGCCAGGCAGGTGATCGACCGGTTCCCCAACGTGCGGCGGGTGGCGACGACCCTTCGCCAGAGCATCTCGGCTTCTCACAACAACTGGGGTGCGATGTTGTACGAGGCCGAGGGAGAGCGCGCGCTGTTCGCCCCCGAGGTCGACGGCGAGTATCTGCCCTACGAGATTCGCAACATCGTCGACCGTGTCGGTGGCGGGGATTCGTTCGCCGCCGGGCTGATGTTCGCGCTCAACTCACCCGACTACGGTGCCGCCGACGCGTCGTTGCGGTTTGCCGCCGCGGCCTCGTGCCTGTCCCACAGCATCAGTGGCGACCTGAACTACGCCAGCCGCGCCGAGATAGAAGCGTTGTTGTCCGGGGCCGGCTCGGGACGGGTGGTGCGCTGAGCCAACCCGCCTCGGGCGGCGCCGACACCCCCCGGCCAGACCGTCGGCGCCCAGCCTTCGTGCGCCGCGCACCGTATTACGGATGGTACGTGGTGGGGGCGCTGTTCTTCAGCATGTTCCTTGGCGTCGGCCTGCGCCAGGGCTTCGGGATATTCGTGGAGACCTGGGAGCGCGAGTTCGGCGCCACCGTGGCGGCCGTCTCGGTGGCGGCGTCAATTGGCTGGTTCATGAACGGAGCCAGCCAGGTGCTCATGGGCTGGCTGATCGACCGCGTCGGCGGTCGGGTGGTCGTCACCGTCGCGACGGCAGCCATGGGCATCGGCTGCGCGCTGATGGCGCTGGTCAACAACGTGTTTCTTCTGGTCGTGGTCTACGGTGCGCTGATGTCGCTGGCATCCGGCGGCCTCTCCGGCGGCCCGCCGACCGCGATCGCGGCGCGCTGGTTTCGCCGTCGTCGCGGCACCGCCATCAGCGTGTTGGTGTCCGGCGGTTCGGTGGGCGGTTTGGTGCTGGTGCCATTCCTCACCTACCTATTCGTCTGGACCAACTGGCGGGCGGCGTGGCTGGTGGCTTCCGCCATAGCCCTGGTCCTGGGCGTACCGCTGCTCTGGACCGCGGTGCGCAACGACCCTCGCGATCTGGGGCTGCTTCCGGACGGAGATGCGCCCGCGGACCGCGGCCAGTTGCCCGTCGAGTCGCAGCGGCCGGCCGTGGCGGAGGCTTGGGAGGGACCGCTCGCCGTCAGCCGCTGGCAGAGTGCCTACCGCAGCGCCCCCATCTGGCAGCTGTCGGTCGCCTATTGGGTGTGCGGGGTAACGACGGCGTCGATCACCGTCCACTACGTGCGGTGGGCGCTGTCCGAGGGCATCGCGCCGACCACCGCAGCCCTGGCGTTCGGGTTGCTGAGCGCGATCAATGCGGCAGGGGTGCTCGCCATCGGCATCCTGTCCGATCGCCTGCCGCGCCGCGTCCTGCTAGGGGTGGTGTATCTGATTCGTGCGCTGGCGTTCGTGCTCCTGGTGGTGCTGCCCGGCCCTTCCGCACTGTGGGCATTCGCCGTCGTCGGCGGGGCATCGTGGCTGGCCACCGTTCCTCTCACCAGCTCCTTGACCGCCGACGTGTACGGCCTGCGCAGGCTGGGCACGCTGGTGGGAATGGCCAACTTCTTCCATCAAGTGGGCGGCGCCCTGGCCGTGTACCTGTTTGGCCTCGCCTTCGACCTCTGGGACTCCTACGACCTGGCGTTCCTGGTGGGAGCAGGGCTGCTGGTTGCCGCCGGCCTCCTGAGCCTGAGCATCCGCGAGCGGCGCTGGTCGGTGCGCTATGCCGGTTCTCCTCCATCACAGTGAGCCGGCCGACCCCACGCTACTGGCGTGGATCCGCGACCAGATCGACGCCCTGCTGGGCGTGGGGCCGCCGGTGCTGGTGATCGGCTTGGGGGTGGTGATCGTCGCGCTGCCAGTTGCGATCGGCGTCGCGGCGATGCGCCAACGACGGCATCCGCGCCACCTGCGGTCCGCCCGCTAGGCCCGGTCCGCCACGTAGTCCGCGCGGAGGACGCGCCGCATCGTCTTGTTCGACGCTGTGCGCGGCAAGGAGGGTCGCACGACCACATCTGCAATCCGGAACAGCGGGTTGAGGTGGCTGCGAATCTCCTGCTGGAGGGTGGTGGCCAGCGCGCCCGGCTCGGGCGATGGCGAGAGCGTTCTCGTCCACGTCCGTGGCGAAGACGTGGAAGTCGACCTCCGCCCCACCACTCCGGCAGGCCTCATAAGCCAACATCGCCAGCGAATAGGCTTCCTCGCCACTGGCACAGCCGGCGCACCAGAGACGCAGCGGCTCCCCCGAACGGCGCTTGGCGTCCACCAGCCCCGGCAACACCCCCGTCGCCAGAGTCTCGAAGGCCTCTGGATCCCGGAAGAAGTCGGTGACTCCGATCATCATGTCTCGGATGAGGCCGCGGCGTTCCTCCGCGTCGTCGCGCAGGAACTCCATGTACGGTTCGAGCCCGTCCATCCCCGCCAACCCGATTCGGCGGCGAATCCGACGCTCGACGGTCCCCGGCTTGTACTTCGAGAGGTCGAAGTCCTCATGGGAGCGCAGCACCGACGCCACCGCGTGGAGCGCCTCTTCTCCGCCGAGGTCGAACTGCTTCCGCTGCCCCGTGGACGACCGGGCGGCGTAGGCCGCGAGCGCCGCGGGCATCTCTTCGACGGGCAAGACCAAGTCGGCCACCCCCGCGTCCACCGCGCTCCGAGGCATGGCCGAGTGACCGGCGCCGGCG
>CAJWOB010000255.1 GCA_913043885.1 uncultured Spirochaetaceae bacterium
CACCGCAAGGACGTCGCCTACTCGGATGCCGGAGCCGACGCCCACGACCTCGTCGACGGAAACCTCACCTCCACCCTAGTCGTCACCAACCCCATCGACGTCAATGCCACCGGCATCTACGAAATACGTTACCGCGCCACCGATGCCGCCGGCGTGGCCTGGATCGGCGGCCACACGGAGATAACCGACGCGGTACGCGTGGCGGTCGTGGCAGGCAGCGCGATCGGCGCCCTCACCGTGGAGCGCCCTTGGTCCAGCGACCAGGCCCGGGCCGGCGACCGAGTGGTGGCTACCAAGTGGATGGGCCTCGAGGGCTCCACGCTGCTGGCCCACGAGCGCGCCCTCCGCTGCCAGGCGCTGGGCCTGGCGGTGGACCGGATGCAGTCCTGGCTGCATGACCCGGGGATCGACATTATCGCCGAAGGCCGGGCACTGGCGGGCCTGCCGCTGCACGCCGCACATGATCCGACCGAGGGTGGCTTCGCCCAGGGCCTGCACGAGATCGCGGCGCGCTCCGGTGTCCGCATCGAAGTGAACGCGGCAAGGCTGCCGCTGCGGGAGGAGACCGCCGCGCTCTGCCACGGTTTCGGCATCGATCCGATGGGACTGTTGGCGTCCGGCTCGCTGCTGTTCACCGCGCCACAGGCGGTGACGGAGCAGGCGGCCCGCCGCCTCTCTGCCGCCGACATCCCTGCCGCGGAGATCGGCCAGGTAACGAGGGGCAGTGGCGTGGTAGCCCACGAGGGCGGGATGGTTGGCGATGTGCCGACCTTCGTGCAGGACGAGGTGGTGCGGGCGCTAGAGGTCCAGGAAGGTTAGCCGCTACGGACGGGTAGCGCCCACTACGGCAGCAGCTCGTCGATTATCTTGTAGACGCCCTTGTTGATGAACACCTTGAGCAGGTCGGCATCCACCTTGTTGTCCTTGGCCTCCATCTTGAGGATCGCCAGCGCCTCTTCCTTCGTCTTGGCCCGCTTGTAGGGGCGGTCGCTGGCGGTGAGGGCGTCGTAGATATCGGCGATGGTCATCATCCGCGTCTCCGGCGGGATGTCCTTTCCCTTTACCCCGCGCGGATAGCCCTGGCCGTTCAACGTCTCATGGTGACCGCGGGCAATCTCGGGCACCCGCGCCATGGCGCTGCTCCACGGGATTTGCTCCAGAAAGCTGTAGGAGTGGACGGCATGGCTCTCGATTTCGCCGCGCTCCTCGTCGTCGAGGCTACCGCGCGGAATGCTGAGCTTGGTGAGCTCGTCCTTGCTCAGCAGCGGGCGGGATCGGCCTTCGATGTCGCGGTACTTGGCCTTGGCGATCTCGACGAGAAGCGCCGACGGCTCTTCGTCCAACACCTTGGGCTCGTTGGCGACGCGAACGACTTCCTGATACGAACGGAGGCGCGCCATCTCTTGCTGCAGCTCCAGATCGAACTGCTCGCGCTTCTCGGCGTACTTGTCCTTGCCGTGCTTGTGCAGAAAGGCCAGCCGAGCGTTGGCGTTGTCCAGCTGCGCCTGGCTCAGCACGTACGCGAACCGCGTCATCACCTCTTCGAATTGATCGGGGTAGAGCTTCTTCGCCTTCTGCAGCACGACCTCGCTCACACCCACCTTGCCGAAATCGTGCAGCAGGCCCGAGTAGCGCAACTCCTGCAGGCGTTCGGCGTCGAATTGCAGCTTGGCGTACGGACCGCTGCGGACGCCGTTGACCGCCTCCGCCAACGCCACCGTGTACTCGGTGACGCGACTCGAGTGACCGGAGGTAATCGGATCTCGAGATTCAATGGCCTGCACGCTCGCGGCAACGAAGCCGGCGAACAGGTTCTCTATCTCCTGGTAGAGCAGGTTGTTCTCGAGTGACACGCCGGCCTGGGACGCCAGCGCCAGCACGATGGCGTCGTTCTCCTTTGGAAAGGGAATGACCCAGGCGTCGGCGTCGTCTGCAGACCGCAGCTTCAGCTTCGGGTCGATCTTCTTGTTGAGCAGCTGCACCACGCCGATCAGCTCGTCCAGGTGGTTGAAGATCGGCACCGTCAGCATGCTGCGCGTCCAGTAGCCGGTGTCCCTGTCCACCGCCTGGTTGAAGCTGTAGTCCGCCGACTCCGGGATCTCGTAGGCGTTGGCGATGTTCAGCTGCTTGCCGGTAATGGCGACGAAGCCAACGATCGACGCCTTGGTAATCGGCAGCAGGAATGCCGGCAGCTCACCGCCCGGCACGCTGTCGTTCTGCATGTAGGCGAACTTCAGCTTGCTCTCGCCGCTCTCCGGGTCTTTGGTAAGTAGAAAGATGGTGCCGGCATCGGCGTGGGTGATATCACGAATCTTCTGCAGGATAAGGTGGAGGAGCTTGGTATTGTCACGCTCGGCCGAGAGCGCGATGCCGACGCTGAGCAGCTCGTCGTTGAGCTTCTGCACCTCGGCGAGGGTCGCGTCCTTGCGGGTGAGCTCCCGCTCCAGGTGCAGCCGACGGCGCAGGTTGCGCAGCAACGTGGCGAAGTTCTCCGGCTTCGGGATCGCGTGCAGCACCTGGTAGATACGCTCGCCAAAGGCGGTCTGTTCTGCTGCCTTCAGCTGACCGTCCGGGTCCCACACCAGAATGGCGCCCGGCAGGCAGTGCGCCCTCAGTAGCGCGGCGCGGTGCTTGCGCATGAAGGCCACGTCGAGGAGGAAAGCGTCCAGCAGGTTGTGAGCGTCGGGGCGCGCCTTTGGAGCGGTAATGGTCTTGAATGAGCAGCCGGTGGCTTTCGCAACGGCAGCCGACACTTCTGGGATGGCCTTCGAGACGCTTACCAGCAGGTCGCGGCAATCGCGGCTCTGTGTCGGACGGCTAGTGCGGGAGGGACGCTTGGGTGCTGCGGTCGACGGAGTGTTCTTCGCCGCCTGGGCCTTGGCCTTGGTGTTGGCATCCGTCTTGGCAGCTGCCCTGGCCTCTGCCGCCGGCGTTGCCGCGCCGTTGGACGCGCGATGGGCCACCGAGCCATTGGTGGAAGAGGTCGCCGTGCGAGCGGTGCCGGACCCAGGGCGACTCTGCTTGGTGTTTAGCTTGTTGCCCGGCGGCTTTCGTGGCGAGCGCTTCGTCGCGTTGGTGGGATCGGGCCGCGGCTCTCGTTTCGACTTGGGCTTCGGGGCCGTGGCAGAGGTCTTAGCCATCTGCAGCGCGCCAATGTATCCCGACGGAATTGGCCCAACAACCTGGCCGGCTTCGCCAGGGCAGGACACTCCTACCGCCGAATCTGGCCGCGGCGAGAGCCGACAGCAACTGTCGCCTACTGCTCTGCCGACAAGAGGCCGGGACTGTGGGCGTCGAACCCCAGGCGCAGCCGGCCTGTGAGTGCCTCGAGCTCCGCGAGGTTGTGCTCGAAGGTCATTGCCACACAGCGGCGCAGGATGTACTGGTCGGTATCGCGGATGGCGCGTGCCGCCCGCAAGCCCGACACCAGCAGCTTCTCTTTGATGTGGGGCACCACGTATCGCCGCAACGCCGCCTGCAGCTTGTTCAGCTCGACGATGCCATGGGCAATCTCGGTCTCGTCACCGAGGAACAGCGTGTTCAGTCGAGTAAGCGACCTGACATCACGCAACGTCTGCGGGTCCACCGGTACCTCGTCCAGCAGGCTCAGGAACCAGTTCTGATCGAAGTAGCGCTCGAACAGATGGCGCACCGAGCGGATCGCGCTGAGCAGCTGCTGCTCAGCCAACCCGTCGTGACTGGCCGGGATGGCGTGCGATGTGGCGCTGCCTGCCGTCGAAGCCATTGCCTAGATTCTCGGCAGCTAGGCATCAGCGCTTACCCTAGGCCGGCGACCGCCAGTCGACGAAGCCCAGCGTCACGGTGAACAGCCGCCTGCCGAACAGCCCGGCGCGGCCCGTGGTAACCACCTCGGCCGGTGCCCAGCGATCGCCGTAGCTGGTGAATGTCATGACGAAGTCCAGCTCGTGCACCAGCGGTGGGAGGCGATCGAAGGTCGAGCGCACCTCCACCGGTGCCGCACTCGCCGGGTCGATGCACAGGTCGCCGACCAGCTGGCGGCCTTCCTGGTCGGTGCCCGCGAACGTGAACCGCTCGCACATGACGCCCGATACCCGCACCCGCTCCAGCCACTCGTAGGTGAGTGCGCTCTCTACGGGCAGATCGAGCGGCGTGTCCGGTCTGACCTCGGCTGCGGGGCGCGCATCCTCCTCCAGGTCGGACGGGACGCCGTCTGCGGTGCGCGCTACCTGGCGGAGCACGGCCGCCGGCGGCTGCTCGTCCAGCTCGTAGCGCGCGCCCTGGGTGCGAACCACCTCGCCGTTGGGGCGCACCTCCTCCATCTGGAAGGTCATGACGCCCGGGATCATGTCGCTGCTCTGCGCAGCCAGCGCCACCGCCCGCTGCCACAGCGCGCGCCCCCCATCCACCGGACGCTGCGCCGCGGCAGGGTGCACGGCGAGCGCTCCCGCAGCTGCCGCCATCGCCAGCCCCACCCTCAGCG
>CAJWOB010000256.1 GCA_913043885.1 uncultured Spirochaetaceae bacterium
TCCATCACCACCAACTGCAGCAGCAGCTTTTGCGTGCTGGCCGGCGAGCGTTGTGTGCGAGCGTTGTGCTCGTAAAGAACGGTGCCGGTTTCGGATTCGAGAAGCAGCCCGGCGCCGTACGGCGGATCGACCCCGCGATCGTAGATCTCGGCGGCGGCGATCGGCGGAAAGAGCAGTAGTGCTGCTAGCAGCAGCGGAAGGCTGGCGGAACAGTGATGTCGCATGGCGATCGGGCGCAAAACGCGATGTGGTGGAGCGGTGTTGGTGCGGGGAAGCGTCGATGGGAACCCTTGGAAGATAGCGCCGCTCGACTCGACGGTCAATCGGGTCCGCCGGTCACGATAGGCGTACATTAGCAGGCAGCCTGCGTGCGTGCGTGCGGGTAACGCGCAACGACTACGACAGGGACTATTCGATGCCGGCCTTACACGAACTGGAGCTCACGAATAACGGCCAGCCGCTGGAAAGCGCGCCCGGCAACATGGGTTTGCTGCGCGACTCGAGCGACGCCACGGGCGATCGCGACGAGCTTTGGCGCCGCTGGCGCGACGACGGCTACCTCTTCCTGCCCGGGTTGCTGGATCGGGAGGAGGTAAGGGGGGCAAGGGAGGTGATGCTGGCGCGTTTGGCAGCGGCGGTGAGTTTCGAATTCGGGAATCTGGGTTACTATGTCACGGGCAACAACCCGGCGTTGGACAGGGTGTTGCGCCAGGGGCCGATGATCGCCTTCTACGAGCTCTTCCTCGGCGGCCCGGTGCGCTGCTTCGACTACCCCTGGTTCCGCCACAAGCCGGCTCAGTCGGCTATTTCCACGCAGCCCCATTACGACGGGGTCTACATGAGCCGGGGTACGCCCCAGCTCTTCACCTCGTGGACGCCGTTCGGTGGCGTCCCGATCGAGATGGGCGGGCTGATGGTGCTCGAGAATTCCCACAAGATCCAGGAGCTGATCGCCGGCTACGGTCAGACTGACGTCGACCTGTACTGCGAGACGGAGCTGGCCAACAGCCTCCTGGAGGATGCGCGGCGGGAAGGGCGGGAACTCACCTCCGACGAGAGCAGTCAGATCCTGTGGAACAGCTCGGGGGCCTACTCGAAGAGCGCGATCAGGGCCCAGGCGGATCTTGGGGGACGCTGGCTGACCGCAGATTACCGGATGGGGGACCTGATGCTATTCGGCATGCACCTTATGCACGCCAGCCATGATAACCGGACTGACGAGGTGCGGATTTCGACCGACACCCGTTACCAACTGGCCTTCGACCCGGTCGACGAGCGCTGGATCGGCGAAGATCCGCCGAACCATACGATCCGGGCCAAGCGCGGAATGATCTGTTAGGGGAAGCGCGCCCTGCCAGCGGTGGCGCGGCGCTCAGTTGAGGATGAGATTCTCGGGGATGAACGACATGGACTGATACTTGTCCCCGAGCGTGTAGAGCGCCCGTTGCCAGACCCGGTCCGGCTCGGTCGAGAAGGTCAGATCGACGCTGCCGGGACTGAGGATCCAGGAATCCCGCTCGATCTCCTGCTCCAGCTGACCGGTTTCCCAGCCGGAGTAGCCGAGGAAGAACCGCAGCACTGGCTTGTCGGCGTTGAACATGGCCGCGTGGGTGCGCAGAGTGTCGAGATCGCCGCCGGCGTAGATGCCGTCGCAGATCTCCATGCTACCCTTGACCATGTCGCCTAGTTGATGCAGCACGACCAGCTGATCGCGGCTAACCGGCCCTCCCTGGTAGAACATGCTCGCTGGCTCGATGGGGAACTCCTCCATCGCCGCCAGCCCGTCGGACAGAGCCTCGCTGGGGTACAGCTTGATCTTCTCGCCCAGAGGCCTGTTGACGATCACGCCAAGCGTCCCTTCCTCCTCCATGTGCTGCAGTAACAGCACCACCGTGCGGTTGAAGTTGGAATCGCCCGGCTCGCGGCCGCTGAGATTGTCGAGGTTTGGCGAGGCGATGAGGAAGGTCCCCGCCTGGAGGGGTGCTGGCATGCTGTAATTCGCCTGTATCTCCGATCCGTGCTAAACAAAATAGCCCCAACCGTTGTCTGTCAAACGGGTGAGGATTGGTCCGCGCGTCGAATAAGAGGCACGAGCGCGTCGTGGGCGCCGGCTGGTGCGGCTCCTGCTTCAGTACCGCAGGAACCGACGGCGCTCTTCGCCGAACTGCTCCTGAGCCGGATGGTCCGCGGCGAGGATATCGGCCACCGGGGTCCCTGCGTCGATGGCTTTGCGGACGGCGTTCGTGCCGGCGAGGCGGTCGAAGTTGTGGATGCCGCCCGCCGGAATCCGCCAGGCGAAGTCGCCGCTCCAGAGCCGGCGGACGGCCGTGATGATCTCCAGGCCGGTGCGCACGGGCACGAAGGCGGCACGGTCGATCACGTGCACCTGCACTCCCTGGCACTGCTCGCCGGCGTATTTGCCCTCGGTCGGCTGAAAGTGGACCGGTCGGAAACGGCAGCCGGAAAGATCCAGTTCGTTGAGGTGATCGGCCAGGCGAAAGCCGTCGAGGTACGGCGCGCCGAGCTGCTCGAACGGCTTGGTGGTGCCGCGACCCTCCGAGATGTTGGTGCCTTCGACGAAACAGGTTCCCGGGTAGACCACGGTGGTATCCACCGACGGCATGTTGGGAGAGGGGGGGGTCCACGGCAGGGTGGTGTCCGCCCAGTACGACGTCCGCTGCCAGCCGCGGAGCTCGACCACGGCGAGATTGGCGCCGATGCTAAAGGCTTCGTTGAAGAGGAAGGCGACCTCACCGATGGTGAGGCCGTACCGCACCGGTATCGGGTAGAGGCCGACGAACGACGCGAAGTCCGGCTCGAGCACGTTGCCTTCGAGCTCGAGTCCACCGATCGGATTTGGCCGGTCGAGCACGATGAAGGGGAGGCCGCGGCGGGCGCAGGCGGCCATCGCCAGCGCCATGGTATACAGGTAGGTGTAGAAGCGGACGCCGACGTCTTGCATGTCAAAGAGCAGCAGGTCCAAGCCGGCGAGCATCGCGTCGTCGGGTTGGCGGTGGGGGCCGTAGAGGCTATGGACCGGCAGGCCGGTGCGCTCGTCCGTCGTCGATCCGACCGGCGCGCCGTCGGCGGCCTGACCGCGAATACCGTGTTCGGGACCGAAGAGTGCGGCGAGCTCGACGTTGGCGTTGCGCTGTAGTCTGTCCGCGGTCGACCGCAGCTGGCTATCGACGCCGGAGGCGTTGGTGATCAGCCCGACGCGTTTGCCGGCGATCAGGTCGAAGTGTTCGTCAAAGAGCCGCTCCGTACCCAGGACAGGGCGGGAGCCCCGCGGGGGATCACTCGGCCCGCTCGACACGGCGAACCACGAAGGTGATGCCGCCGATCAGGCTGGCAATGATCCCGGCGATGTAGCCTAGCAGCGACATGGCGGTGGCGATCTCGCGATCGACGCCGACCGTGCCGAACAGCGTGACCAGGACGCCCTCCCTGACGCCGAGGCCGCCGATGGAGATCGGCAGCGCGGCGAGGATGGCGGCCACCGGCTGGTAACAGATGAAATAGACCAGGCCGGCATCGACTCCCAGCGTCAGGCCGGCGCAATAGTAGACCAGGATGCGGCTGAACTGCACGCCGAAGGAGATGATCCAGATTACCGCCAGGAGGCCGAGTCGCTGACGGTAGATTGAGATCGTGTTGTGCAGATGATTGATGAGCTCCCGCAGGCGGGCGGGCACGAGACGCAGGACCGTAACGTCGGCGAGCTGTCCGAGGCGGCGACTGAGCCCGACCGAGAGGACGCCGACCAGACCGAGCCAGACCAGGCCGAGCACGGGCACCCAGAGCTGTGCCAGGTGGGGCCCGGTCGGAGCGGCGAAAACGGCTGCGAACTCGGCGCCGTCGAAGATCAGGGGGAACGCGAGCAGCGCCAGGGTGCTGGTGGAGAGCAGCCCGATGAAGCGATCCATCACGGTGGCGGCGATACCGCCGCTGCTCTCCCCGGTCAGGCGGCGAATGTCGTAGATGCGCATGGCGTCGCCGCCGATGTTTCCAGGCAGCACGTTGTTGAAGAACACGCCGACGTGATAGAGCACCAGGGCCTGGAGGAAGGAGACGTTCAGATTCTGGGCGCGCAGCAGGAGGAACCACTGTACCGCGCCGAGGAAGTTGCTCAGGACGAAACAGGCCACCGCGAGCACGTAGACCGACGGCGTGACAGAGATGAAGGCAGCACCGAGCGCTACCATGTCGAGGTGGCGGACCAGGAAATAGACGAGGCCGCCGGTGACGAGCACAGCGAGGATTAGACCGCTGCTTCGCCAAGAGAAGTGGCCGTGCGTGTGGCTGAACATCCAGTGGGCGGCGTGGTGTACGCCGGCCCGCAGGGCGCTGCATGCTCCCCAGATCGCGACCGAGCTCTACGTCGACGCCCTGGCCCGCGGGCGCGCCGGCGCGGGATCAGCTGGCGGCGGCGTTTTTCGATACCGTCCTGCCCGC
>CAJWOB010000257.1 GCA_913043885.1 uncultured Spirochaetaceae bacterium
CCTCGCGAGCCGCGGCACTACCCGGTGTCCACGCCGTGGTCACCGGCGGCGACTTCCCCGATGTCGACACCGATGCCGCACGCAACGTCATTGCCCGCGACCGTGTGCTCTACCACGGCCACGCGGTCGCCGCGGTGGCGGCTGCCACCGCGCAGCTCGCCAGCGAAGCGCTGGCTCTCATCGATGTGCGCTACCAGGTGCTCCCCCACGTGACCGACCTGCGTCAGGCGATGCAGCCGGACGCGCCGCAGGTGGGCGGTGGACCCAACGTGGCGCCGGTGGACGTGTTCGAGCGCGGCGACCTGGAGGCCGGCTTCGCTGCTGCGGATGTGGTGGTGGAGTGCGAGTACGACGCCGCCTCGGTCCACCAGGGCTATATAGAGCCGCACGCCTGTGTAGCGCGCGCCCTAGAGGACGAGCAGGTGATGCTGTGGTGCTCGAGCCAGGGGCATTTCAACATCCGCAACCAGTGCGCGGAGCTCCTGGGCATGCAGGTATCGACCATCCGCACCATACCCGCCGAGATTGGCGGTGGTTTCGGAGGCAAGTTGAAGCCCTACCTCGAGCCGCTGGCCATCCGACTGTCGCAGCGGTCTGGGCGACCGGTGAAGATGGTGATGGCGCGGGAGGAGGAGTTCCGCGCCACCGGGCCGGCGCCGGGCAGCTACGTGCGCCTCAAGCTCGGCGCCTCCAGCGACGGCAAGATTACCGCCGTCGACTGCGAGCTGTGGTTCGAGAGCGGGGCGTTTGCCGGTGGTCCGGCCGGTGCCGGCATGAGCGCCATCACCGCCTGCTACGAGGTAGCCAATCTCCGTGTCGCCGGCCATCACGTGAAGGTGAACAAGCCGAAGACCGCCGCTTATCGCGCTCCGGCCGCCCCTAACGGCGCCCACGCGGTGGAGTCCGCCCTGGACGAAGTAGCGGAGCGCCTGGAGATGGATCCGCTACAGCTGCGGCTCACCAATGCCGCCCGCGAGGGGACTCGGCAGGCGGCCGGCCCTGCCTATCCCGTCATCGGGATGACGGATGTGGTGGAGGCGGCGCGTGCCCACGATCACTATGGCGCGCCACTCGGCGATCCTGCGCCCGGGTGCACGCGTGGCCGCGGCGTCGCCTGCGGCTGGTGGGGCGGTGGTGCTGGGATGGCCACGGCGCATATCTCGGTACTGCCCGATGGATCGCCGGCGCTCATGACGGGGCGGCCGGATATCGGCGGCTCTCGCGCCGCTCACGCCATGGTGTTGGCGGAAGAGCTCGGCATCGATGTGGATACGGTCAAGCCGTTCATCGGTGACACCGATGCAACCGGCCAGAACGGAGTAACCGCCGGAAGCAGCACGGCGTACTCGGCGTCCGTTGCGGTGCGCGAGGCGGCCACCGTCCTCAAGCAGGACCTGTGCCAGCGGGCGGCGGCAACCTGGGATGTGTCGTCGAGTGAGGTGTCGTGGCGAGACGGCGCCGCCCACCACGCCGACGGCAGGTCGCTGACACTGTCGGCGCTGGCCGCAACGGCGTCGCAGACCGGGGGGCCTCTGGCCGCGGACGCCAACGTCGACGCCAGCGGCGCAGGCCCCTCGTTCAGCACTCATATCTGCGACGTCGAAGTCGATCCGCAGACCGGCCACGTCACGGTGGTCAGATACACGGTCTGCCAGGACGTCGGACGCGCGCTGCATCGGGCCTACGTGGAGGGGCAGCTGCAGGGCGGCGCGGTGCAGGGGATCGGCTGGGCCCTCAACGAGGAGTACGTCTACGACGGGGACGGGGCTATGCAGAATCCCGGCTTCCTCGACTATCGCATGCCGGTGGCGCTGGATGTGCCGATGATCGACACGGTCCTGGTGGAGGTCCCCAACCCCAATCACCCTTACGGCATCCGCGGGGTGGGGGAGAATTCCATAGTGGCGCCGCTAGCGGCGGTGGCCAACGCCATCCACAGCGCGGTGGGCGTGCGCCTGCGGTCGCTGCCGATGTCCCCCCCGAAGGTGCTGAACGCCATACTCGATCAGCAAGCAGCGCGCGCACCCGGCTAGCCGGCAGGATCTGAGCGGGATGGAGGGCGCAGCATCGGCCAGCTTCGAGACCCCGCTGGTCGTCACCGACGCGACGCCCGATCAATGGCGGCTGGTCGAGCCGCTGGGATACCACAGTAATCGCGACGCCTTCACCGTCCCTCCCGGCTACGTGACCAACTTCGCCTCGGTACCGCGCTTCCGGCGGTACACCAAGGCGACCGTCCTCCACGACTACCTCTGCGATGCCGCCGGCGACGGCGTCGCGCGGCGACAATGACCGCAGTACATCGGGTCGTCGAGCAGACCTTCACCGCCGGGACCGATCACGCCGATCCGTTCGGCACACTGGAGCTGGACCTGGTCGTTGCCGATCCCGCTGGCACCGAACGACGGGTGCCGGCGTTCTGGGCCGGTGGCAGGACCTGGCGCGCCCGCTACTCCTCTGCGTTGCCCGGCGAGCATGCCTGGCGTTCGGCCTGCTCGGATCAGGACGATGCTGGCCTTCACGACCAGTTGGGGGTGTTCGTGATCGAGGCGGCCGAAGGGGAGACCAACCCGCTATACCGCCATGGTGCGCCTACCCTGGCGGAGGACCGGCGGCACTTCTGCTACGGCGACGGCGCGCCATTCCTGTGGTTGGCCGACACGTGGTGGATGGGGCTGGTGGATCGCCTGCCATAGCCGGAATCGTTCGAGCAGCTCGCCGCCGACCGGCGCGACAAGGGGTTCAACGTCGTACAGGTGGTCGCCGGACTCTACCCGGACATGCCCCTTTCGACCCGCGCGGTGCCAACGAGGCCGGCTTTCCGTGGGATCGGGAGATTCACCTCCATCAACCCCGACTACTTCGATGCCGCCGACCGGCGCATCCGCGCGCTGGTCGACCACTACCTGATGCCGGTGATCGTCGGCGCATGGGGCTACTTCATGCAGGTAGCGGGCGAGGAGGTGATGTGCCGTCACTGGCGCAACCTGGTAGCCCGCTGGGGGGCGTATCCGGTGGCGTGGTGCGTGGCCGGCGAGGCGCTGATGGCGTGGTACGACTCGACGGTGTGGGAGCGTATCTACGACGCCGAGCTGCACGGCACCGGTGAGGGGCTTGCCGCTACCGATGTGCAGGCCCACCGCGCCAAGGCGCGCAGCGGTTGGACCCGGGTGGCACGCCATCTCCGCGAGGTAGATCCTTTCCAGCGGCTGGTCACCATCCACCCCGGGTCACGCGGCCGCTGGTCCTACGAACAGGTCGACGACCCAACGCTGCTCGACTTCGACATCACCCAGTGCGGGCTCCACGACCTGCTGACTTTTCCGCAGGTAATCGACGAGCTCACCAACGAGCTGCCGCGCGAGCCACCGATGCCGCGCCTTATCGGCGAGACCTGCTACGAAGGCGAGGGCGGTTGGAACTGGGAGAACGTCCAGCGCCTGCTGTTCTGGGGCAGCATGCTGAGCGGGACGGCCCCTTTGGCCACGACCCCCGTCCGTTCGGGGAGTCGTTCGACGAGGTGCCGTGGGACGAGGCGATGCACTACCCCGGTCGCGACAGGTGGGCGTCGGCAAGCGGCTGCTGGAACGGTACCCGTGGTGGCGGATGCGCCCTCATCCCGAATGGGTGCGCGCGGTCGGTGGCGAGAAGTTCTCCCCATTGGATGCCCACATTCGTCCCTATGCCGCCGGCATTCCCGGCGAGCTGCGCATCGTGTTCCTGCCGGTGCGCATCCTGGTGACCGTGATCGATCTCGAGCCCGTAGTGGCCTACCACGCCTCCTACTTCGATCCGCGCACCGGGCGCGACCACCAGATCGACGAGGCGCGAGCTAGTAGCGACGGGGAGTGGCGGCCGCCGAGGCCGCCGATTATCCAGGACTGGGTGCTGGTGATGGCAGCCTCCAGCGGCATGGAGGCTAAGGAGCGACCATGAAGATCTACCGCGACGCTGACGCGGACGTTGCAGACCTGGACGGCCGGCTGCTAGCGGTTATCGGCTACGACAACCAAGGCCGCGCTCAGGCGCTGAACCTGCGCGACAGCGGCGCCCAGGTCGTGGTGGGCAGTATCCGCGACCAGAGCTTCGACCGTGCGGTTGCCGATGGGTTCGAGCCGGTGTCGATCGCCGCCGCCAGCGAGCAGGCGGACGTGGTGCTCATCCTGATCCCCGACGAGGTGCAGCCACAGGTGTACCGGAGCAGGTCGCGCCCTACCTCGCGTCCGGCAACACGGTGGTGTTCACCCACGGCTACAACGTTCGCTTCGAGCAGATCACCGATCTCGTCGCGGCGAAGGATGGTTCCTGGGCCATCATCGCCGACGCTGGCAACAGCGCGCTCCGTCGCGCCCGCTTCAAACCCGGCGCTCCCGCATTCGTCGATACCCTAACCGTGCCTGGACTCGACATACCCGTCGGACTCGCTCTCTCCGGCGACGGGAAGCTCGCCATC
>CAJWOB010000258.1 GCA_913043885.1 uncultured Spirochaetaceae bacterium
TTAATTTCGTAAGCTTCTCCAGCCCCTTCACATCAGTCAGTTGATTGGACTCGAGATTCAGCTCCTCCAACTTTGTAAGCTTCTCCAGCCCAGCAATGGAGGTTAGCTTGTTGCCGGCGAGCTCCAGGTGCATGGCCCGGTCTCCCAGCGTCGGCTCCTCGATCGCGTCCCGCTGTTCCCGCGCAAGCTGAGAGCGGCGGGCGCGCAGTCGTTTGCCCCACTTGGGGTCACCAGTGGCACGCGCATACTGCTCGAATCGCTTCACCAGCTCCTCGAGGGAGGCCAGACGTTTCTGATTGGCCAGGTAGTCGGACTGCTGCGCGATTGCGTTGCGCAGCTTGGTCGCTCGATAGGACGAGTAGTTGCCGGAAAAGCTGGTGGCACGGCCGTTGGCGAGCTCGACGATTCGAGATGTCACCGCGTCGAGCTGATATCGGTTGTGCGAAACCAGGAGCAGGGCGATGTCGAGCTCGACCAATAGCCGCTCTAGTCGAGCCAGGCCACTCAGGTCCAGGTGGTTGCCCGGCTCGTCATTATCAGCAGATTCGGGCGCTGACTGATCGCCGCGGCGATGGCAAGCATGTTCTGCTGGCCGCCGGAGAGCTCGGCCGCCAGCAGGTCGGCCCGTTCCGCCAAGCGGACCTGCTGAAGCGCACGTGTGGCGTTCGCATCCGCCGCGTCGCCGTCCACCTCGTCGTAGCGGTCGCGTGCACGCTGGTAGTGGGCTAGAGCCTTCTCCATGTCCTGATCCGTCGCCCGAGCGAGCAGATCCTCCGCCTCACGCAGCGCCGTGAACGCGCTCTCGAGTGACCCGGTGGTGACGGTCCGCACCGTCGCGGCGGGATCAAACTCGAGGTGCTGTGGCACCAGCGCCAGTCTGACGTTGGCATCCAAGGTGACGGTGCCGGCGCTACAGTCCTCGGCCTTGGTAAGGAGTCGGATGAGCGTGGATTTCCCGCATCCATTCGCACCGATCAGCCCCGCCTTCTCCCCGGCGCGGACCTCGATACTGACGTCCTCCGACACCGTCTCGGCCCCCTAGTGTTTGGCCAGATGAGAGCCGCGCAGTAGGACCATGCCAGCCACGATGCTCTTGTCGGCGCTGCCGTGCATCCACCTTTGGTATGGTTGGGCCACCGTAGGCGTCACGCGAGACGCACCACCGCCGCGGTTGCCGCAGCCGCACTCTGGTAGGACCCAGGTTTCCGGCGCAGCTCGAGGTGGAGCGCATCCTGCAGCGCTAGGCCGAACACGGAGGAGCGACCACATGGCAAAACTCGTCGGACTGTACACAGAACCAGGAGTCGTCACGGAGCACCCCGGGTACTTCGATGCCCTGAAGGACACCGTCGGTCTGACGCACATTCTGATGGCGGGCTATACCCTTTCGGCCGAGACCCGGGTCAAGAATCCGCTGCCGCCGGAGGATGCCGCGTCGGTGCCAACGCCGGGCAGTGACGACGACGGCGAATTACTCCGCGCCCTGGATATCGCCCACGGCAAGGGGCTGCAGGTCTGGATACGTGGCTGGGGCTGGCACGGCTACGCCGGTCGCCATCCGAGCATGTGCGCGCAGGACATGCTCGGACGACCGCTCAGCGAGGTGCCGAAGCTCCGATACGGTCTAGAGCAGGACTCCATCGCCTTCTGCCCCAATCACGAAGGCCTCAACGAATACCTCAGGTCGGCCTACGTGGAGATGATCGCCAACTACGACGTGGAGGGACTGAACCTGTCCCACTGTCGCTACTCGGCGCCATCCTTCCTGCACACTCTGTTCGGTTGTGCCTGCGAGCGCTGCCAGGCGGTGGCGGGCGATCAGGGGTACGACTTCGAGCGCATGCGGGGCAGCGCGCTGGCGTTCTGGGACCGCCTCCACAATCTGGACGCCGCGACGGTGCGGGCAGCGAACGAGCACGGTTGGGGGCTGGCCGATGTCTCGCAGTGGCTGGGCGTCGACACCGGTCTGGTGGACTGGTTCGCGTTTCGGGCGCGGGTGATCACCGATCAGCTGCGCAGCTTCAAGGAGGCACTCGTCGCGGCCGCGGGCGCGGACGTCGTCTTTGGCACCGACACCTTTCCGCCCAGCTTTGCGATGCTGGTCGGCCACAACTACCGTGACTTCCTGTCCTGGTCCAGCTACACCAGCCCGTTGATCTCGCACGTGGAGATCTTCATGTTGGCGACCCTTGCCAGCTCCGCGGCGTTGCTGTGCGAGTGGAACCAGGGGCTGGAGGAATCCGACGCTCTGTGGTTCGTGTACCGGCTGTTCGGCTACGACCACCTCGGCCTCCCCGAGACGCTGGACGCCCTCGGCGTCGGCACCCCCGACCTCGAAGCGTGCTACGACAAGATCTACGACATCGTGTCGCTGGAGCTGAGGCGCGGGCGGCTCTACAACGATGGCTCGATTCCGTCGTACCCGGTCATCAAGGGCACGACCTGGCCAAAGGCGACGGTACAGCGTCTGATGCAGGACGCCGACGCGCTGGGCCACGACGGCATCATCCTGCAGGGAACCGACTCTCTGTTAGAGTACCCCGGCATCTAACGGAGCTGCGGAAGCGGCGCCACCCCGACGCAATGTCATGACCATCATCGATACCCACGTACACATCTATGACCCGCACCGCCCGGAGGGCGCCCCGTGGCCGCCGGAGGATAGCTCGATCTATCGCACCGTCCTGCCGGCGGACTGCCGCGCCGTGGCCGAACCGGAAGGAGTGAGCGGCGTCGTCGTCGTCGAGGCCAGCGAGCGGATAAGCGACAACGACTGGATCCTCGGGCTTGCCGCGGAGGAGCCCTTCCTCAAGGCGCTGGTGGGCCGGCTGGAACCCGGAGTAGACAGCTTCGCGCCGGATGTGGCGCGCTTTGCCCAGAACCCTCGCTTTCGGGGTATCCGCTTCTGGGGCGACCACTTGCCCGGCGGGCGCGGCAGCGGCGGCGCCTTTGTCGACATCGAGGGCGGTGGGCTGCTGGCGGAGATGGAGGTGCTGGCCGGCCACGGCCTCCACCTGGACATCGTGTTCCCCGTCAACTACCCGAACGAGGCGCCCGCCGCCGCAGCCGACCGCCTCGCGGGGTTCTGCGCGCTGGCGGAGCGTCTCCCCGAGCTGCCGATCGTAATCGAGCACATCGCCAACGTGCCCATCGACGGCGGCGATCCGCCGCCGGCATGGGTGGATGCGATGCAGCGGGCCGCGTCCTTTCCGCAGGTCGCCATCAAGGTGTCGGCGGTAATCGAGCGCAGCACGGTGCAACCGCCGTCGACGGATCTCGATCACTACCGCCCCGTGCTGGACACGCTGTGGAGCGCGTTCGGCGACGACCGTGTCGTGTACGGCAGCAACTGGCCTGTGTGCGAGAGGGCCGGCTCCTACGCGGACGCCATCTCGGTGGTGAGGCGCTACGTGGGCGAACGAGGCGAGGCGGCTGCCGCGAAGTACTTTGCCGGCAACGCCGCACGCATCTACCGCTGGCCCACGGCCTGAGGAGGTTACATGGAGTATCGCGCTCTCGGGACCACAGGACTCTCGGTCTCTGCGCTGTGCCTCGGTGTCGCGTTTCGCGGCTCGGGTTTTGTCTGGTCGTCCAGCCCCGACCAGGGACGTACCGAGGATGACTGCGTGCGCACCATCGAACGCGCGGTCGAGCTGGGCTGCAATTTCATCGACTGCGCCAACTTCTACGGCCGCGGCACCAGCGAAGAGATCCTGGGCCGGACGGTCAAGCAGTTGGGGGGCCGGGACCAGCTGATCATCACCAGCAAGGTCGGATCGGCGATGGGAGAGGGGGTTGGCGAGCAGGGGCTGTCCCGTCGCCACATCATGCACGAGGTCGAGATGACCCTCCGCCGACTGCAGATGGACTACGTCGACGTCTACTTCCTGCACCAGCCGGATCCCCACACGCCGCTCGACGACACGCTGCGCGCCATGCACGACATCGTTCAGCAGGGCAAGGCTCGCTACATCGGGGTGAGCAACCATGTCGCGGCAGAAATCGTGGAGCTGTTGTGGACTGCCGATCGCCGCGGACTGATTGCGCCATCGGTGCTGCAGTATCAGTACAGCCTCGTGACCCGTCGGTACGCCGAAGAGGACATCCTGCCGTTGTGCGACCGGTTTGGCCTGGGGTTGATGACCTTCAGCCCACTGGCGATCGGCTTGCTTACTGGTCAGGTGCGGAGCGGTCAGCCGATTCCGGAGGACAGCCACTGGTATCAGAACCCGCAGACCGAAGCGGTGCTGGAGGCAACCGAACCGATCATCGCGGCGTGCGTGGCGGTGGCGGAGGAGCTGGGGCGTACTCCCGCCCAGGTTGCCCTGGCCTGGCTGCTGGCCAAGCCGGCGGTGAGCGCCCCGATCATCGGGCCCGAGCTGCCGGAGCACGTCGACGAGCTGTTCG
>CAJWOB010000259.1 GCA_913043885.1 uncultured Spirochaetaceae bacterium
GGTGTTTCGCAAGAGGATCGGGATCAGGCGAAATCGGCTGCGCGCCGCGCTGGAGCTGATGGGTTCCCGAGCGGCGGGAAGTGGCGCCGCCCCGGCAGTCGGATCCAGCCGCGGCGACCTCGGCGCCGAGCTGACCGCGACCGGCTGGCAGCAGGTTGCCCCTCACGTCCACGTGCGGACCCAGGATGCCGACCCTCCCAAGGAGCTGGCTGCCGCAGCCTGCCTTCTGCCAGAAGGCGCGCGGCGAGACGACTGCCTCTTCTACGATACGGAGACCACCGGATTCGGCGGCGCCGGCGTGGTGGTGTTCCTGGTCGGTCTCGGCTGGTGGGAACGGGGCAGGCTGAGGGTGCAGCAGGTATTCCTGTCCGACTATCCGGGGGAGCGCGATTTCCTCCATTACATCCGCGACGCTGCAGCCCGCTTCGGGGTGTTCGTCTCCTACAACGGCAAGGCGTTCGACAGCCATGTGCTCGAGAGCAGGTTCGTCCTGTCCGGCAAGACCATGGCGGTGGGCTACCAGCTCGATCTGCTCCACGTGGCTCGGCGGCTGTGGCGGGGCATCACCGCCGACTGCCGGCTGCCCACCATCGAGCGCCATGTGCTGGGGGTGCATCGGAGCGGCGACGTGCTGGGGCGGCTGGTGCCGGACCTTTACTTCGACTGTCTGAGGTCCAGCTCCCTTGGGCGGATGCCAGAGGTGTTCCTGCACAACCGGCTCGACGTGGCCAGTCTGGTGCTGCTACTGGAGGCGATGCAGCGGCTGATGACCGGGCGCGATCTGGGCGTGGCTACCGATGGCGCCGCCCTCGGCGACATGCTGTTGCAGCGCGGCCACGCCAACGCAGTCGACGTGCTGTTGGGTGCCTACCAGGACGGTGACGTCGAGGCGGGGAGACTGCTGAGCCTTCACCACAAGCGCGCGTGTGACTTCGATGCCGCGCTGCGCCTGTGGCAGGACATGTTCGACCGCCACAAGAGCCTCTTTGCCGCCGTGGAGCTGAGCAAGCACTACGAGCACCGACGTCGGGACTACCACACCGCCCTCAACTACCTGTTGCCGTACCGGGTCCTCGAGCGCGCGCTCGGCGACGGTAGTGAGCTCGGTAAACGCATCGCTCGCCTGCGCCGCAAGATCGGCGCTGGCGCGCTCGCGGCGCCCCGTCACTCGAAGTAGTAGGCGATGCGGTAGTCGCCGCGCACCACGAATCCGAGCTTCTCGTAGAGGCGGAGCGCGGCGGCATTGTGCGGTTTGACGAACAGGCTCGCGGAGCGGCCGGCGGCAAAGATGCGCTGCAGAAGCGCCCCCATCATCGCGGCGCCAATGCCGCGCGAGCGCAGCTCGGGAAGCGTGTAGACGCCGCCCACCATGTCGACGGAGAAGCCGCGGTAGTTCGTCCCGGCTTTGGCCACCGGACGCCCACGCCGGGTGGCGTAGAGCACCAGCTCCTTACGCAGTGCCTGGCGCAGGTGACGGCGACAGTTGTCGGCGTTGAAGCGGGCAGGGCGCAGCAGCACCTCCTCGATCTCATAGCCCCGTTGGAGCTCGAACAGCCGACCGGTGTCGGTCGGCGACCCTCGGTGGAATCTCAACTCCTGGGTGTCGGCAGCCTCGCCGGGAACGCGAAGCTTGCCGGCGTCCAGCGTCATCAATAGGTAGTCCACCGACGTGCCAATCGGACGACGGACCGCTTCCTCCACGAACCTCACGTCTTCGCCAGTCCCCATAATCGAGTACACCTGACCATGTGTAGCGGCCAGGGCCGCGGCGAACTGAGCAGGTAGGGAGCCGGCGCTGCCGAGGGCGGGCAGCACCAGACCGGTCGCGGTAACCATTACGGCTGAGCCGCGGAGTCGTTCCGAGCCTTCTCCGCTATCTCGGCGCTGCTCTGCGGCCGGCTCCGAAGTGAAGGGGAGCGCGGTGTCGAACAGAATCTGCCAGCCGCCGCCGCGGAGCAGGTGGGCGTCTAGAGCGCCGCGCACCGGAACGACGCGCTGAGCCCAGCGCTCGGACCGCAGCCGCGCGGTAAACGGCACGTAACGAAACTCGGCGTTGCGGAGCTCGGCGGCGATGCGGCCTATCTCACGGAAGCCGGCGCGACGCCAGTGGCCCTGCGGCTCGGCGGCGGCGTCGACGGAATCGTGCTGCTCAGGAGCTGCCATTACGCCGTCGGCCTGCCGCCGGCGCTCGGTGTGGCCATTACTCGAAGGAGATCGGCAGGCGCCCGGTCGGCTCGAAGTCGCCGAGCAGCGCGCCAAACCCGGCACGGAACGAGGCCTCGTCCGTCCCGTATACCGCTATCGCCGTCTCCACCCACGGCACCGAGCGCAGGTAGACCGGGGTGAGCGCCGACACCACGACCAGTTTTTCGGCCAGTGCCTCCATACGCTCCAGTATCTGCAGGCTGTTGTAGTTGCTGAGTCCGAACACCACCAGATCGTAGTCAGCAGCCGCCCGCGGCAGGTGGCTGAGATAGGGCTCACGGGCGCGGAAGAAGGGGGAGTAGGGGAACCTCAGCTCCGCAGCGCCCGGCAAGCGCTCGCTGCCGACCGCGAAGAACGCCGGCAGCTGCCCCATTAGCAGCACACGCATGCCGGCAAGTGCCGGCAGCGGAATATCACCAGCTGCCAGCACGGTTACGCCGCGTGCTGCGGACTCGAAGAAGAACTCGGCCGCCCCCGGCGCCGGGACGGTCGCCGCGATACCGACGGATCGCCACTCCCGCTGCTGTGCCTTCATCCGCAACACCCGCAGCGCGGACGCGCGCACGGTGTCGCGGAAGGCCGGATCATCCTCCATGCGCCGACGTGCGGCCTGCCACGCCTGCTCCTGCCAGTAGGCGCTGTGGGCGATCAGCACGATATCGTTGCCCGCCTCGATGGCCGCGACCACCGCTGTGGCCGGATCGGGGGTGCTGGCCAGGGCGCCGCCCATCTCCATGTCGTCGGTGATGATGACCCCCTCGAAGCCAAGGCGGGTACGCAGCAGCGTGCGCTGGAAGTGGGGGGAGAGGGACGCCGGCGTCAGCTGCCCATCTGTTATCAGCGGGAATGCCAGGTGGCCCGACATGATCGCCGGTAGCCCTTCGCGGATGAGCATGCGGTAGGGGACCAGCTCGCGGGTCAGGAGCTGCTCCTCGGTCACCTCCACCACCGGCAGCGCACCGTGAGAATCGCGGCTGGTAGCACCGTGGCCGGGGAAGTGCTTGGCGGTGGCGATGACACCGGCACTCTGCAGCCCCTGGTAATAAGCGACGGCAAGCAGCCCGGTCGACGTGGGGTCCGAGCTGAACGCTCGCGGGCCTATCACCGTCGCGTCTGGGTCGGTATAGAGGTCGATGGTGGGGGCGAAGTTCATGTTGATGCCGAGCGCCGCCAGCTCGGTGCCGAGATACAGGCCCGTGTAGTAGGCGTCGTGGGGGAGGGCAGCGGCGCCAAGGCTCAGGTTACCGGCGCTGGTCGAGGTCTCGTGCTTGATGTGGCGAACCCAGCCTCCCTCCTGATCGGTGGCGACCAGCAGCGGCGGCGCCTGCTCGTGGGGTGCGGCCAGCAGCTGTAGCTGTTGAATCGTAGTCCGCAGCTGCTCGAGGTCGGTGACGTTGCGGGTGAATATCTTGATGCCACCCACGCGCCCATCGGCAACCCAGTCGAGCAGGTACTCGGGGGGTGCCGTGCCCTGGTAGCCGAGCATGAACAGCTGGCCGAGGGCGGCGGCGTCGGACAGGCCGCCTGCCCAGCGCTCCACGGTTCGCTCCACCGGATCCGTGGCCGCTTCTGCCAGCAGCGGGGGCGCTCCCAGCGCCGCCGCCATCGCCAGTACAAGGGCGGCCGGTGGTAGCCGCCTGGCCCGGGCCTTCTGCGCGTCCACTAGCGGCCCATCACCCGGAGACCGTTTGTCGGGAGCGCTCCGTCCAGGCGCGGTTGCCAAACTGCTCCTGCTCGAGTCGCGCGGCGGCACGTTCCTCGTCGGCGGTAAGGGTGCCAAGCCGCACACCGGTTACCCATTCTGCCACGTCGCCCTGTGTCAGGCGGCTGGCCAAGGCGTCCCGCGCCGCTAGAAAGCTCCAGCGCCGGCCGGTTTCCTCCTCGACCGAGGTCGGCGGCTCGGCCTCGGCGGGGGAGTGCTCTCCGCTCGGCGGTCGGATCAGCAAACCGTCGATGGAGCGATAGCTGCCGCTTAGGGGCAGCGAGCCGTGCTGCAAGCTTCCCCGCCGGGTGGTGGTCTGCGCGCTGCCGACGAGCTTGCGCCCAGAGGCCACGATTTCGAACGAGGCGGTCGTCAGGAAGCAGTTCGGATCGGCGGAGCGTGCCGGAGTATCGACGCCGGTGCCGGTCGACGCGGAGACGCCGAGCGCTTCCAACACCCGGAGCAGAAGATCGGCCGCCACGCGAAACG
>CAJWOB010000260.1 GCA_913043885.1 uncultured Spirochaetaceae bacterium
TAGAGGCACGCACAGTAAAACGAACATATTCCGCCATTGTTTGGGGACATCCCGACGAGGGAAGGATCGAAGCACCGCTCGGCCGGCGGCTACAACGTCAACCTGGGCAAGCACGCGGTGCTGTTCGCGAGCAACTCGTTCCGCCAGCGCAAGGCCGACCGGCATCGTGTCGTCTGGATCCTCATGGGTCGACCAGCCAACGGTAAGGCCCCCGAACCGTTCGATCATCGTGGCTATGTTGTTGAGGTGACACATCCAGTCCGGCGTCGGATAGACCGAGACACAGTGCATCAGCCCAAAGTCGACACCACGATGGCTCAAGAAGCTGACCAATGCATCCATGTCAGCCTGAAGCAATCCGCCAGTCGAAGCGATGACAGGCCGCGCCGACGCCGCAATGAGCGGCCCCGCGCGGGCGCCGACCAGTTCCTGGTGGCGTCCCTATTGGGGTGTGCTGCGCTCCCGATGGCGCGCCACGATTGCATATCGCGCCGCCGCCATCGCCGGCTTCACCACTCAGGTATTCTGGGGTCTCCTCCGGGTGATGTACCTGGAGGCGTTCTACCTCTCCGGACCGGGTGACGCGACCGACTTCGGCTTCACCGCCGTCCTGGCGTACGTCTGGCTGGGCCAGGCTCTGCTCGGGATGTTCCCCCTCTGGAACGATGCCGAGCTGGGGGGCGGCATCCGCACCGGCACCATCGCCACGGAGCTGCTGCGGCCGGTGGATCTCTGTAGCTACTGGGGCTGGCGGCTGCTGGCCGAGAGGGTGGCCCGGATGCTGCCGCGCGCGGTGTTGATGCTCGTCGTGGCCGTGGTGGTGTTGCCCGCCGTCGGGCTGGCCAAGTGGCGGCTGCCCGCGCCTGCTGGCGCAACTGCCAGCGCCATGTTCGCGTTGTCTGCCCTGCTGTCGCTGTTCCTGGGCGTCGCCATAAGCATGGTCGCGATGCTGCTGATGTTCTGGACCGTCTCTAGTGACGGAGCTCGCCTCTTGCTGCCCACCGTCGTCTGGTTCTTGGGTGGTCTGGTGATTCCGCTGCCGCTGTTGCCCGATCCGGTTCGAGCGGTGGTCGAGCTGCTGCCGTTTGCCAGCTGTTCAGGACGTGCCATTTCGGATCTACGCCGGCCATATCGCCGGCACGGACGCGGTCGCAGCGGTGGTGCGTCAGGCGGCGTGGATCGTCGCCCTGGTGGGGCTCGGTCGCCTCTTACTCCGCCGCGGTCTGCGCCGGGTGGTGGTGCACGGTGGCTGAGCGGCGGCCCCTGTACTTACGGCTGCTGGCGGCGCAGCTACGCAGCCAGCTCCAGTATCGCAGCTCGTTCGTCCTCATGACCCTGGGCACTGCGTTCGTCACCGCGTCTGAGTTCGTAGGGGTTTGGGCGCTGTTCCAACGCTTCGGCAACATCCGCGGCTGGTTGCTGCACGAGGTTGCCTTTCTCTACGGGCTGCTGGCGGTGGGCTTCGGCGTGGCGGAGGCGTTTGGCCGTGGCTTCGAACATTTCAGCCGCTACGTACGGCTCGGCGAGCTCGATCGGCTCCTCCTGCGCCCTCGAACTCTGTTCGTACAGGTCTCCGGGCAGTCATTTCCCTTCAACCGCTTCGGCCGCGCGCTACAGGGGGCGATCATCCTCGGCTGGGGCCTGGTGAGCGCCTCGCTGCAGTGGACGCCGGCGAAGGGGGCCCTGCTCGCCAGCGCTCTGCTCGGGGCCATCGTGCTGTTCTTCGGCCTGTTCCTGCTGACCAGCACCATCACCTTCTGGACAGTCGAGCAGCTCGAGGTGATGAGCATCGTCACCAACGGGGCGGAGGCGGCGGGACAGTACCCACTGTCGATCTACCGCGATTTCTTTCGCAGTTTCCTGCTGTTCGTCATTCCGGTGGGGGCGGTCAACCTACCCGCCGGTGGTGGCGCTGCTGGGCAAGCCGGACCCGCTCGGGTTTCCGGAGGCTGGCGTGGGGGGCGCCGCTTTCTGCGGCGGCGTTTCTGGCGGTCGTGCTCGGCCTGTGGCGCCTGGGGGTGCGCCGCTACACCTCCACCGGTTCGTAGACGCGCGCTCCGTCCGCACAGGGAGGGTCGTCCCTGGCGACTTGACTAGTCAGACTAGCCAGATCGGCCAGGCGAGGGGGCGTGTCGCGGCGAGGAACGCCCCTCAGCGGCACCGGCTACCGCATCGCGACCCGTCGGACCGCGACGGGCGACGCCTCGGAAAGCGAGATCGCTCAGTCGGGGGCGCCGGCCTCGAGGATGAGGTGGACCATCCGCTGCACCAGCGGACGTTCGCAAGCGAGGGCGCGCTCCGCCGGCGAGAACACCTCGGCCGCCCGGTCGCCGAGAAGCGCTCGCTGCCCCTCACTTTCTGGCCATTCCGAGTATTTGAGGGCGATGTAGCGGCGCGCCGGCTCCTCGGTGAAGTACACGGCGTGGTAGAGGTTTTGGTTGAAGAGAAGAACGTCGCCGGGTGTGGTCTCGATGATGTGAGCGGGCAACTCATTGCCGCGCATGCCGAAGTAGCGAGGCTCGTCGACGGTCTGCCTGTCGTTGAACGCCAGTAGGTCCAGGTGGAGCGGCGCCCGATGGGAGCCGGGGATCACGCGCAGGGCGCCGTTGGCCTCGGTCATGGGTGACAGATAGATCATCACCTTGATGCGTACCAAGCCCAGCTCGTGCGCTCCCCGCCGGTCGGCGTGCCAGTGATGGGCCACCGGCAGCCCGGCCACGCCGCGGTTGCCCTCGCTGCCACAGAAAACCACGTCGTCACCGAGGAGGCTGTGCACCGCCCCGTAGATGCGTGGGTGGTCGACCAACTCGAACAGACGTGCGCTCCGCTCCACGAAGCCGCCTTGCATGATCTGCTCAATGGGCGACGGGTCCCGCCCGAAGTCCTCGTGCCACAGGCGGTCCGCCTCCTGCTGAACCTCGGCGACCTCCTCGCCTGCCAGGGCCGCCTTCAGCCGCACGAATCCAAGGGCGGCGAAGCACTCCCTCTGGTCGGCGGACAACGGTTGCAGAGCGCCCGTCATATCGGGAGCACCACGTTGTGCGGCTCGCCTCCGGCGCCACCCCCGGGGAATGCCCGAAACAGTGCCCGATCGAATGCGCCGCTGAGGTCGGCGAGAGGGCCGAGCTGAGCGGCGAGCGCACGCGCCTCCTCCTGCACGCTGCCCGGCGCCAGCCCCGGCACGGCCGAAGCGTACGAGATCACCGGCATCACCTCCCCGTCGACGAGCAGCATCTGCAGTCGCAACACGCTGACCACCGCAGCTTCCGGCCGCAGATCTGCGTCGAAGGGAAAGCCGATCCGTCGTGTGGCGGCCACGCCTGCCCGGTTCAAGCGCCCGCGCAGCGCGGCGTCTTCGGTGTAGCGCAGGCTGGGGGCAAGGCTGAGCGCGCGCAGCCCGGAGAGGGCGATCATCACCGCCACCGCCGGCTGGGATCGGCTGCGCTGCAACTCTTCGGCCTGCACCGCGAGCTGCTGCGCCGTCGCGCCGGCGACCGCGTAGTTGCCGAGCTGCACGCTCTGCAACTGCCACTCACCAGCCTGCTCCACGAGCACCACCAGCACCAGCGGTCGATAGCGCGTCCCGGCCGCGCCGACGACGTGCACCTCCGTGTAGAGCCGCTCGCCGGCGAGCTGCAGGTTCACCAGCTCGGTCGGGGGTAGCAGCCCGTCTGCTGCCAGAGGGATCGGACGGTCGCCGGCCGACGCCGTTGCCGCACCGGACACGTTACCCAGGTGCGACGCCGCCAGCTCCAGGAGTGGGGCCGCGCCGAGGCTGGCGAAGCCGGCGACCAGCTCGCCGGCGCCTTCGTGGCCCGGGGCTACCCGATGGCCCTCTTCGACGGTCACGCCTCGCTCGCGTTCGACGGCGACGATCGGGACAACGCCTTCGACCATCAGCAGGTGCCCTGGGACGACCTGGGCGGTCATCTCCAGCTCCGCTACGGCCACGTCGACGCCAACGAAGCGGAGCTCGAGGCTGGCGACGGCGCGCACGTGGGGACCAACGCCCAGATCCTCAACCGGTTGCTCGCCGTGGTGAGCTGGATGAGCCACCGCTGGCCCGACGCGTTGAGAGAAAACGAAAGATTGGCCAGCTCCTGGCTGGTCCACGTGCGTGTTGCGTTGGGTGCGAGCGGGAGGGTGTAAGTCGCCATCCCCGATTTCTCTAGGGAGACGACTTCCCTTCTTTTTTGTTTTCCCATTGCCAAAGAGGCTGTAGGTTCGTAAAGTGGAACGCCCCACGCAGGCCGAAGAACGAGAGAAGAGGGCATTCGCAGCCGCAATGGCTGCACGCGACGGCATGGATGCTTCAATACCCCCTGGACCAACGAAAAATGCTGTACGGAAATGCGAAAAGGTGACGGCCATCGGTGCGCAATATTCCAAACAAC
>CAJWOB010000261.1 GCA_913043885.1 uncultured Spirochaetaceae bacterium
GTCTGAGCAACGCATTTCGGTTCTTCGAGTCCGAAGGCGACACCGACGCGACGACGTCCCTAGCTTTGACGATCCCGCCTCCGTTCTGCAATCGTCAGTCGCCCTACCGCCCTCTCCTCGTCAGGGCGCTCGCGAACGCGACCGACGGGTCGGAAGCGCATCGGCGGCTGCGGCTGCTGTTGGCCTTCGGCGACTTCCAGGATGCCGGCGACGCGGACAGGTTTGCCGAAGAGGCCCGCGCTGTAGTGGACGAGGCACGGCGCCGGGCCGAGCGGCAGACGGAAGCAGATACCCTACGCTGGATGATTCGTGCGTTCGAGTTCGCCATGGACCACGTCTCGGTGCTGGAAGGGGCCGAGGAGCTGCGCACGCTGGGCGATGGCGTTTCCGATCCGCTGCTGAGCGCCTCCGCGAGCTCTTCAGGGTACGTGGCCGCAGCCGAGAGTGGCAGAACCGACAGCGCTGCACGGTGGCACGCCCTCCAGATCAGTTTGGCTCAACGATACGGCGCGGCTGATCGCCGAGGAGACCATTGTCCGCAAGGCAATCCTCGGAGCACACAGGCCAAGTCCCGACGCCACGAGCGCTCTGGCCTTGATCGCAAACTATACCGGCGACCATGCTCAGGAGCTCGATCGGTTCGAGGCGGAGCTGTCCCGGTTGTGCGGTGGAACTGGATCTCGCCCCGTCGAGGAGATCTTCTTGGCACGGATAGGGCTGATGGCAGCCGGCGGCACTTTCAGGTCCAGCTTGCCCGGTTGGATCGCGGATGCTGCCGGAGCACAGCGAGTAGTGGCACTACTGCCTCGTCGCGCCATGTTGGTCGCCGCCGCCAGCGGCCTGCTGGCGGCGCGCAACAGACGCGAGGAAGAGGTGGGCGCATCCTACGAGACCATCGTGGCAGTGCGGGGCTGCGCGCTCCTCAACTTCTGGGGGCGCGCGGGCGGCGGCCACGGAGGGCGGCGACGACGCCGAAGAGGACGACGCGCGCGGCCTGGCCCTGCTGGCGGATGCGTACCGGGAAGCATCCGCCCTCGGCATGGATCCGCTGCGCCGGCAGGTGGAGCAGCAGCGGCGAAACGCCCATCGACCGCTCTCCATGCCCGACGGCCTCAGCAGCCGCGAAGCCGAGGTACTCCGGCTGGCCGCCCGCGGTCTGAGCAACGACGAGATCAGCCGCGCGCTGTTCGTCAGCTCCTCGACCGCAAAGAATCATCTGAGCAACATCTACCGGAAGATCGATGTCAACAACCGGGCCGCCGCGACCAGATTCGCCATCAGACACGGCTTGACCGAGGTCGAGTAGGGCCGTCGCGGCTAGTTGCCGGCGTCCGGCCGCGGTAGCAGGCACCTGAAAGGACATCTCTACCGGGAGCCATCGGAGAGTGTCTCGTTTGAATGGCGCCATGACCGAGGGAAGCTCGCACCGAAGGACGTCGCACATGGCGTCGTCGACGAGGAGTGCCCGTGCAGGAGGTGGAGTTGGCGCGATTCGCCGCCTGTCTGGCGAACACCGTCTCATCGAATCCCCTATACCGTGCGAGAGCCGTGAGCCCTACCATTTCGTCGCCGAGCTGGCTCGCCGGCGAGCCGTGACGACTCAAACGAAGTAAGATAGTTACGTCTTTCGGCTGATCGGGCCGGTGAAGCCGCGTGTCGGCGGCAACGGGCTCGGTCTCGCGGGCGAAGGGCATTGGCAGGTATCGGTGTACTCATCACGTAAAACGACAGTAAGACACGGAACCGACCAGCTGCACCTGTTCTTCCTGAACCTGGCCGCGGCGATATTCTTCACTCTGGTAGGCGGCCCCGATTATCTGGTCATCTACTTCGCGAGCGGGCTGTTCCACCTCGCCATGGAGCTTCTGCTGGCGTTCACAGGCGGCCGCAAGGGCGACGTGTTCGTCTACGGCCGCAAGCTTCCCAAGTCCGCCCACTCGGTGTTGCGGGCATTTGTGGAAGGCCCGGGCATCTGCGTTCCCGCCTTCTATGCCGCCGACCGCCTGTTCGTCGGTGACACGTGGCCCGGCCTCTTAGTACCTGCCGCGCTCATGGGCGTCGCCGCTCTCTACTCGGGCCTGGCCGACTATCTCGCACTACGCAGACTCGAGGACGGTGAGGGCGTGGTGTGGAGCCGCCGCAAGATGACGCGGCCATTCGTGGTCATGACGGTCGCGTTCGTTGGCACCACCTGCTTGATCCTGGTAATGCTGATGCCGGAGCCGCACCGCACCCACGCCATTATTTACCTCATCGCCTACACGGCGCTGACGATGCTGTGGTTCCTGATCAACTACGCCTTTGGCGTGCGGATGATCCAGCGCTTCGACGAGGAGCGCCAGGAGTTCTACACGCCGGGCATCGGCTTTGAGCTGGTCGCCTTCTTCTACGACAGCGCCAACGAAATGGCGCTGTTGATCTCGCCGGTCTACCTGATCCCGTACGCCGCCCGCTGGCTGCAATTCGCCACCATCCTTCAGCCGTGACAGAACAACCTGACGAGGACCCGGTCGGCTCCCCGACGCTGCTGAACGCCCCTCGTGCGCCCCTCGGCATCCGAGTCGCGGGGGCTGGGGCCAGCGCCGCGCGCGGCCTCGGCGTGGGGCTCCTGGACCTGGACGGTGAGAAGCTGCGGCGTTTCGCGGCCGGTCAGCTCGGCAACGTGTCGCCGGCAGGGGAGCTCCACGACGACCCGGCGTTCGACGAGGGACTGGCCGCCCTGTGCCACTCCGCCAACAGCGACGCCCACCTTACGGGATTCGGCCGTCTCGCCGTCGCCTCGCACATTCGTCGGGCGGTGGAAACGCGGCGGGTGCGCGCCACGCTGCAACGCACCCACCCCGAGCTGCTGCAGCATCCCATTGGCTCGCCGATCGTCGTGGTCGGGCTTCCCCGCTCTGGCACCACGTTCTTGCACAACATGCTGGCCCTCGCCCCCGGTCACAGGCCGCTGAGCCTGTGGGAGGTACAGCGGCCACTGCCGGTAACAAGCCGCAGCCGCCGGCGTCGCATCACCGTCCGCCAGATCCGCATGCTCAAGCGAATCGCGCCGCACTTCGACACCATCCACTACGTGGACGCCGACAGCCCGGAGGAGTGCACGATGCTCCTCGACCACACGCTGGTGAGTCCGAGTTTCTTCTACTTCGCGCCGGTATACAGCTACTTCGAGTGGTTTCTCGAGCAGGACCTCACCACCGGGTACGATGGCTACCGCGAGTGCCTCGGCTACCTGCAGTCCGAAACGCCCGGCCACCGTCTTGTTCTGAAGGCGCCCGGGCACACGCTGCAGCTGCATCAGCTACTTCGTGTGCTCCCAGACGCCAAACTGGTGCTGATGCATCGCGACCCGAGCGAGGTCATCGCCAGCCTCTGCAGCATGTTCTTCACGCTGCACAGCGCCGTCGCCACGGTCGACCCCCACGACACAGGACGGGCACTGCGCCGCTTGCTCGAGCGGGGGATGTCCAATCTGTTGGCCTCGAGAGACGAGCTGCCCCCTCAGTGCGCCATCGACGTGGACTTTCGCGAGCTAATCGCCGACCCCGTGGCGGCGGTTCGGCGTATCTACGACCACTTTGGCCTGCCGTTCTCGAGCACCTATGAAGCAACACTCGAGGCTGGTGCACGCGAGTGGGGTGAGGGCACCGCCGGTCGCCACCGGTACACGCTGACGGACTTCGGCCTCGAGCGGGAGGCAGTTCGAGAGGCGTATTCTCCCTACAACCAGCGATTCGGAGTCTAGCGCCTCGGCGGGGTAATGGGTAAAGTGGAACGGTGACAGACAACGAGCGCTACCTGTTCGACACACGCGGATACGTGACCGTGCCGGAGGCGCTATCCAGCCGCCAGCTGCAGGAGCTCAACGAGCTGCTCGATGGCAGGATCGCAGAGGAGATGTCCTCTGATGCTCAGACCCACCGGTTCGGCAACCTGCTGGAGTGGGGTGCGGCGTATCGCGACCTTATCGACAACGCTGCGGTGTTGCCCTATTTGGAGGCCCATGTACGGGGAGCGGTTCCGCCTCGACCACGTCTACCTGGACGTGATTCGCTCAGGCCTGAGTCCGATTGGCGCGACCCTCCACGGTGGCGGCGCCCCCTTCAATCCGGTTTCGTTCTACAATTGCAGCAACGGGCGGATCCGCTGTGGCCTGACCGTTGTTGCCTACAACCTGGCCGATGTGGGACCGCAGGACGGCGGTTTTGCCTGCGTTCCCGGCAGTCACAAGGCCAACTTCCCCTTTCCTGCGGAGTGGAAGGACCTGGAACAGCCCGAGGAGTTCGTGCATCGGGTTACCGGACCGGCGGGAACCGCCGTCGGTTGGAGGCGTGACGGCACGGCTGTTGGGACGCCGCAGTATCTTCCGGGACATCTTGCGCGACGCCGGGAG
>CAJWOB010000262.1 GCA_913043885.1 uncultured Spirochaetaceae bacterium
TCGCAGCTGAAGAAGCCGCTGCAGCCGCTGAAGCCCGCGTCCGGCGGCGATCCAACGTCGGCTGCCGGCAGCATCGCGGAGGACCTGCGTCGCCACCTGACTACTCCTCGCGCCGCCCACCCCCACGCCAGCCACCATGGGGCGGGGCCGGAGGCGGGGGTGGCCGCCCTGGCGGTGTTCAATCACCTGCCGGAGCAGACGCCCGACCGCGAGCGCTGGTGTGTGGTGCCGGTTGCGGTGCGCGACGACCAAGGGGCGACGGCTGTGGCCGGGACCCTGCGCCTGTGTTTCCGCGGCCAGACGATGGTGCAGTCTCTGCTCGATGCTGCCACCGCAGGCCCCGACGGCGGCAAGCTGCGAGCCACCTTCGTGCTCCCCGGTGGGCTATCCGAGGGACCGCTGCGGGTCGTGGCCGAGCACGCCAGCTCCGCCTCGGTACTGGCGGAGGCATTGCCGCAGCTGGCTGACAAAGTGCGCAACCTCGGCTTCGAAGTTGACGATATTGTAGAGGAGGATCCCGCTTACGACGGCTTTGCAACTGGACCGGCGGAGGCCGGCTACCAACAGGTGGACACACTTCGCTAGCGATATGGAGAAAGCTGTCGCGCTGAGCTACGCTGATGATCTCCCTGCTCCGGTCGTCGTGGCCAAGGGCAAGGGGAGCCTGGCGCGTGCGATCGAGCGGGTGGCCCGCGAGCACGAGATCTACGTGAGCGACACTCCCGTGCTGGCCGACGTCTTGGTAGAGATGAACATCGGCGACCTCATCCCGGTCGAGCACTACCGTCTGGTGGCAGAGCTGCTGGTGTTTGTCGCCTCGCTCGGCAACCACAACGGGGCGGCCGGCGGCCCCATGGGAGAGGAACCGGCCTGATGCCGCAGATTCCTACCGCCGACCTATCCGAGGGCATGGTATTCAGCGAGCCAGTGTACGTAGAGGGCGATAATCTTCTCGTCCCACCCCGCGTCCCGCTGCACCAGAAGGACATCGATCGATTGGTGCGCTGGGAGGTGGAGGCAGTCGAGACCGAAGGTGTGGTCCTCACCGAAGAGGATCTGAAGCGGGAGCGAGAATCGAGCGTTCTAGGGACGCAAGACAATGCGCTGGAAGACTTCTACTCCGAGCGGCTCGAGCGGATCGCCGCCATCTTCCGACGCGTGGCCAACGGCGAGGAGGTGGAGCAGGAGGAGGTGGACGCCATCGGCGGCGAGCTGCTCCAGCAGGTCATCTCCGATCGCAACGCCGCGGTGGCACTCATCTTTTCCCAACCTCGGACCGACAACGTCCTCGCCATACGGTCGCTCAACAGCACGTTGATCGCGTTGGTGGTGGGCCTTGGACTCAAGCTCAACTCACATCGCCTCATGCAGCTGGCCACCGGATCCCTGATGCACGATGTCGGGATGGTGCAGGTGCCCGCAGAGATCCTTGCCAAGACCGACAAGCTCAGCGACGAGGAGCTGGCGAAGATCCGCACGCACACCCTGCTCGGCTACCAGTATCTGTCCAAGAATATGCGCTATCCCGAAGACATCGCCGTCATGGCGCTGCAGCACCATGAGAAGTGGGACGGGTCAGGGTACCCGCGCCACCTCAAGGGCGAGGAGATCAAGGTGTCGGCGCGTATCATCACCATCGCCGATGCCTATCTCGCAATGGTCAAGGATCGGCCGTACCGGTCTTCGATGATCGGCTACACCGCCGTCAAGGCGATTCTGGGAGACAATGGCAGCCACTTCGATCCCAAGATTCTGAAGGGGTTCCTCGGCAGCATCGGCATCTTCCCGGTAGGCAGCATCGTTCAGCTGAACGATTCGAGCGTCGGACGGGTGGTAAGCCCCAACGGCGATGCACCCCTGCGCCCGCGGCTCGAGCTTCTGGTCGCCGCCGATGGCACGCGGCTGGAGAGCCCGCAGCCGCTGGACCTCGTCGAGAGACAGAAGCTGTTCATAGCCAAAGCGGTGGACCCGCGTGAGTATGCCGAGAGCTAGCCGTACGACACCGGCGGCGCCGGCTGAGTGGCGGCGCGGCGAGCAGCTAACTGCCGCCTACCTGCGCGGCCTGGGCTATCTGGTGGTGGCCCGCAACTTCCGCACCCGCCGCGCGGAGGTGGATATCGTCGCCGAAGAAGCCAACGAGCTGGTGTTTGTCGAGGTCAAGAGCTGGCGCCGAACGCCGCGCGCGGCGGGTGAGCATGCCATCGATACGCGCAAGCGGGCCCGGATCGCCGGCGCAGCCAGAAGCTTCGTCGCGCGGCGGCCTCAGTTTCGCAATCATCGTTGCCGCTTTGACGTCGTGCTGGTCCGTAGCGCCGGGCCTCCATATCATCTGCGAGGGGCGTTCGAGTCATGAGAATCGCCAAGCGTGCCGATCCGCGGCGACTGGCCGCGCTCAAGGTGCGGATTCACAACGAGGTCTATCTGGCGAGGGCGCTGGCCAAGATCGCATTGATCCTGACTGATAGACTGGTCGCGTGAGCGACTCTGGCGGCGGCTCGCGGCCCACCACGGGCCAGGGAAACTCCGGGCCGCGGCGACGAAGGCGGCGACGGCGCGGCGGGCAGCGGACGCGGCGGGAGGATAGCCGACAGCTCGATGTCGAGGCTGGCGCGCTCGCCGAAGCGGCGACCGAAGACGACCAGCTGGCTCCATCGTCGCAGACTGAAGAGGGCCCCGGTGGTGAGGGCGGCGGTGCGCGCTGCCCCATCTGCGGGCTGGTAATCCGCATCCTCTACAGCGCCATTACCGAGCAGGAGTCGCAGCAGCCGGCTCACTTCGACTGCGTGCTGCGGCAGTTGTCGGCTGCAGAGGAGCTGGGCGAAGGGGAGCGGATTGCCTATCTCGGTGCCGGCAGATTCGGCGTCATACAGCTGCGACGCCGACCGCGCACTCGCGCCCGCGGGAGGCGCTCGAGTGGCTCGCCCAGCCCGTTGTTCGTTCGCAAGCGCATCGAGTACGAGGACCCGGAGCCGGTGCCCGAGTGGCGACAGGGTCTGGCGTTACGAGCGGCCGGCACCGTCTTCGTGGAGATGGGGACGGAACAGCCCGAAGAAGCCACGAACGTGGCGACCGCTACCGAAGTTTCGTCCGCCACCGACGTGGCGTCCGAGCACTCCATCGATCAGTAAGTCCGATCAGTAAATCGCCGGCCAGCCGCTATTAGTCGGGCATGTCCGTAAGGACCCGTAGCGCCTTGTTGCGCACCTTGCGGAAGTAGTTGCCCTGGGCCAGCTGCACCAGCGCCCGAAGGGCATCGGGGTCGGAAAGACCGCTATTGGCCTGGGCAATCCGAAGATGGCGGCAAAGGCGAAGGTGTTGTCTGGAGCGACCGGATCCAGACGTTCCACCGCCACCACCAACGCGTCGAGCACCGACTAGTCGTCGGTGCCAATCTCGCCGAGCGCGAACGCCGCTTCCGCACGCACCATCGACTCTTCGTCGCGCAGCAGGATGGCGATGAGGGTGGGGGTGCTGTTGACACTTCCCACCTCGCCGAGGAGCTGAGTCGCCTGGCGGCGCACTTCGGGGAAGTTGTTGACGACCGAGCGGCCTTCCAGGATGCGGATGGCCGTCCCCTCGAGTGACAGATACTCGAGCACAAATTGAATCTGCAGATCGTCGGTGCCCACTTCCCCACCGTCGACCATCTCGCGGAGTTGCTCGAGCACGTCGATCTTGCCCTCGCGGTCGTCGGAGAAGGCCTGCTCCTTGAGTACCTGGAACTCGATGTCCCGCAGGAACAGCTCCTCAACCGTGAGCTCTCGGTCCTGGCCAAACGCGCCGGTTGCCGCCACGGCGACAGCCAGAATGCTCAGCGCGAAGTTCGCTCGTAGTGTCTCTCGTTTCACCTCAGAATACGCCGATCTGCCAGCCCCGGTCGGAGCGCAAAAAAAAGTCTAGCACACCCGGACCCTGACTCGTCTGGGAGATCGCCTTTTACGCGGTTCTCGTCCACAAACTCCACACTGTCGAGCACGACATCGGAGCGACTCGGGACCACCACGTGGATGAAGAAGTCCTCGAGGTTACGCAACTTCACGTTGTTGCGGCGCAGTGGCCCCAGATCCTCGAGGTGGTGCAGATACTCGGGATCGGTGGAAGCGATGATGTACTCGGGGGTCACGAAACCCAGCCACGACTGGAAGTCGCGCCGACTGATGATGTCGTTGAGGTGGGCGATGAGCTCGTTGATTTCCTCGAAGGTGCGGTCGTAGAGCTCCTCTGTGACCACGAACTCCTCCACCGGGGGAGTGCCGGGCTGCTCGTCGGCCGGAGGTGTGGTCTGTTCTGTTTGCTCCGGCTCGGACGCGGCCGGCTGCTCGGGCGGCTCTTGCTTGGGCGGCGGCTGCTGCTCCTCCACCGGCTC
>CAJWOB010000263.1 GCA_913043885.1 uncultured Spirochaetaceae bacterium
CGCTCGACGCCTCTTCGGGCCGCCGGGTGATGGACCTCCTGCGCGAAGTCGCGGTCGCCGAAGACCGCGATCTTCTCTCCGCTGCCAATTGCGGCGTTGATGCGCGCTACCGCCGCGCCCACACCGCTGAGCTGAAATGGGTTGTGCAAGTAGCGGACGTCGGACTCCAGCAGGAAGCGCATCGCCCCCGGCTCTGCCATACCACGCCGCACGGCGATCGAGCTCACCAGAAGGTCGAGCCCGAAGCGATCGGCGACACGGCGCACCACGCCGCCGTCCACCGGCTGCTTCACCCAGCCGGTCACGGCGCACCCCGCAGCGGCTTGGTCGCCAGCTCCTCGTACTCCGCACCGCCAGCGCGCAGGTGGGAGCGGTACAGGCTCACCGCGGTCAATCGCACGTGCAGCGGCGTGTCCCACGGGCGGAGCGCCGCCTCGGGCAAGCGCACGTGTGCCGGCAGCGGCGCCCACGTCGGCGCCGCGACCTGCGCTGCCGGACCAGCCGCGGCCGGCCTGCTGAGGTGGCCGCCACTTCGCGTCTCGCGACGGCTGCGCGCCACCGTCACGTGCGGCAGCGGCGGGCGGCCGTCGACGGCGAAGCCCTGTTCTCTGGATACAGCTCTGGCGTCCCCGATCAGTTGCTCCACGCCAGCGGTCGGGCCCGTTGGCCTGGCATATATCACCCGTGGCGCCCCGCGGGGAGGCAGGGTGGCGAAGCCGCCGAGCGTCAGCTCCGCCTCGGCGCCGCGTGAGGCCACCGCAACCAGCACACGCTCCGCCGCCGCCACGCGTTCCGCCGGCACCTCGCCGAAGAACTGCAGGGTCACGCGGTGATTGCCAGGTGGCGCCACCCTCAGCCAGCTAATCGGCTGCAGGCTGCGACAGCGCTCGGCCAGCCGCTGCCGCGCGTCGTCGGGAAGGGGGAGCGCCAGGAACAGACGTCCCCCGCGGGTCGCGTCGGGCAACTAGAGTATTCCCGCGGCGCACGCCAGCGCGTTCAAGGGGCGCTCCAGCGCGTGCTGCATCAGCTGCTGCAACAGTCGGCGCAAGCGGTCCCACTCCTGATGCCGCAGCTCGGCGACGTCAGCAGTCACGGACGTCGCCACGGTGGTCGCGCCGGCCGCGGCGGCGGGGGGTGGCGCCGGTGGCGACGCACCATCCTGCCTGAGCACGGTGAACAGCCCCCGCAAGCCCGCATCCAACTCCTGCACCAGGCCGGCGGCGCCGGCGGCTTCGCCGTGGCAACTGCGGCACCACAGCGACGCGTCCGCCAGGTGCAGCAGTGCCCCCTCGCTGTCGGCAAGGTGCCGCCCGCAGGCGCTGCAGAGGTCGATCTCCGGTGCTACGCCGATGTGCTCCAGTGCCTGCCACAGGAAGGCGGCCGACACCTCGGCCACCTCGTCAGCGCCGGCGCCGTCCAGCCGGTCGAGGGCGACCAGCAGCCGGCGCTGCAGCTGGTCCGGCTGCAAGCCGCCGGCGTGACTCTTGATTACCACCTCCGCCCACAACGAAGCCGTGAAGTACTTCAGCAGGTCGCCAGACAGGTGATGGTGGAGTGCCAGCGCCTCGACATCGATGAGCTTGACGCTGTCGCGCACCGGATCGCGATAGAGGTAGGCCCGCACGTAACTGAAGGGCACGGTGGCGGCCCGTAGCCGGCTGGTGGCCTTGGCCGCGCCGTGCGCCATCGCGCGCACCAGGCCCGACTCGGTCAGCAGCGTTACCGATCGGTGGATGTCCCCCACCCTTGTGGTTTGCAGCACAATAGATGGAAGGATCCAGTTGCGGCGACGGACGTCGGCCGCATCCCCCTCCCACATCGTAGGTAGGGTAGTGTCGCCCCACCGCGGCGGCAAGAACGGCCAAGCTTGACTCCCTCCTAGGGCGCTACTAATTTCTCAGGCGCCATGGGGCAACGGCAGATTATACCGGTGGATACGGTACTGCCGGCTAAGCTCACCATACTCCCACTCCCCACAGGTCCCATGTTTCCCGGGGTGTTCACCCCGATGATGATCCCCGAAGGGGAGGGCGTTCGCATCGCCGCGGAGGCCATCAAGGACAACAACGGCTATGTAGGGCTGGTGATGATCCGCCCTGCGTCGCTTGGCGAGGAGGGTGACGGGGCTGGCGATGTCGTCGAGCTGCAGGACCTCGACGATGTGTCGCCCGAGGACCTCTACGAGGTCGGCACCGTCGCCAAGATCGTCCGCAAGATCAACCTGCCCGATGGCGGCATCAACATCTTCGTGTCGACGCTGCGCCGATTCCGAACCGTCAAGTTCCTGCGCACCGGGTCGCCTCTGGTGGCGGCCACCACCTATCTGGAAGACACTAATCTGGAGTCGGACGAGGTGCGGGCCTATACCCGCGCACTGCTTTCCGAGATGAAGCAGGTGTCGGAGAACAACCCGCTGTTCTCCGAAGAGATGCGACTCAACATGGTCAACATCGACCACCCCGGGAAGATCGCGGACTTCGTCGCGTCCATCCTCAACATCGACCGCGAGGACAAGCAGGACGTCCTGGAGTTGCTGGACGTCCGCCAGCGGCTGGAGCGGGTGCTGGTGTTCATCAAGAAGGAACAGCAGCTCCTGCGTCTGCAGAAGCGGATTCAGACTCAGCTGAACGAGAAGATCGAGAAGAGCCAGCGCGAGTACTTCCTGAAGGAGCAGCTGAAGGCGATCAAGGCGGAGCTAGGTATGCCGGTGGACGCCAAGTCGGACGAGCACCAGCGATTGCTCGAGACGTTCGAGAAGCTGCAGCTCGAGGGCGAGGTGAAAGAACGGGTCGACGAGGAGATGGAGAAGTTCTCCTTGATGGACCCGAGCTCGGCGGAGTTCGTCGTTACTCGCAACTACCTGGAGACCATCGCGTCGCTGCCCTGGCCGGAGCCGCCGGCGCGCAAGCTCGACATGCAGCGCGCCCGCCGCGTGCTCGACCGCGATCATTACGGCCTAGATGACGTCAAGGAGCGGATCCTCGAATACCTGGCGGTGCGGAAACTGGCCAGCGAACGCGAGGAGGCCGACAGCGGCAACGGCGCTCGCAAGGCGGCCGGGCGCTCGCCGCGCGGTTCCATCATTCTGCTGGTCGGCCCGCCTGGGGTAGGCAAGACCTCGGTCGGCAAGTCGATCGCCCACTCCCTGGGACGGGCGTTCTTCCGCTTCTCGGTCGGCGGCATGCGCGACGAGGCGGAGATCAAGGGCCACCGCCGCACCTACGTGGGCGCCATGCCGGGCAAAGTCATCCAGGGCCTGCGCATCGTCAAGACGCGCGACCCGGTCTTCATGATCGACGAGATCGACAAGCTCGGCGCGTCCTTTCAGGGCGACCCGTCGTCGGCGCTGCTCGAGGTGCTCGATCCCGAGCAGAACGTCGCCTTCCGCGACCACTACCTGGACTTACCGTTCGATGTGTCGTCGGTCATGTTCATCGCCACTGCCAATACGCTGGATACGGTGCCCCCGCCGCTCCTCGACCGCATGGAGGTAATTCGGCTCTCCGGCTACATCGAGCAGGAGAAGATTCAGATCGCACGCCGTTATCTGATCCCGCGCTCGCTGGAGCGAGCGGGGCTGGCCAAGAACCAGGTCAAGTACGAGCGGGCGGCGCTCCAGGCCATTAGCAACAGCTGGGCCAGGGAGGCCGGCCTGCGCAACTACGAAAAGGCCCTCGATCGAGTACACCGCAAGGTAGCCAAGGGGGTGGTCCTCGACGAGATCGACCTACCCCTCACCATTGGAGCCGACCAACTCCCCGAATACCTCGGGCGTCCGGTGTTCCACGACGAGGAGCGCAACCGCATCACGGCGCCGGGAATGGTGACCGGCCTGGCGTGGACCCCCGTGGGGGGCGCGGTACTGATGATCGAGGCCGTCGCTAATAGCGGCAACGGCGGATTCAAGCTGACCGGTCAGCTGGGTGACGTGATGCAGGAGTCGGCCAACATCGCCTACTCCTACGTCCGCCTGGTCGCCGGCCGCTACGACGTCGACGCCGAGTTCTTCGACAAACACCACATCCACGTGCACATCCCGGCCGGGGCCACGCCCAAGGATGGGCCATCGGCAGGCATCACCATGGCTTCGGCGCTGTTGTCGCTGGTAACCGGCAAGGAGGTGCGGCAGGCGGTGGCGATGACCGGGGAGCTGTCGCTGGTCGGCAACGTGCTGCCCATTGGTGGGCTCAAGGAGAAGGTGATCGCCGCCAAACGCAACCGCGTGCGGGAAATTCTGCTATCGCTTATTTGTCGCAATAGGAGAAGGAACTCTGTGATGCATCACTTATGCTACCGCTACATTTCCTACAAAGAGCAAAGAGTTCACCCATCTGAGATCACTGTCAAGTTTTGAAAGCATGAAAAC
>CAJWOB010000264.1 GCA_913043885.1 uncultured Spirochaetaceae bacterium
GCAAGGACCATCGGCCTGCCTGTGGCGTTCATGGCCTGCCATGCGTTCCGAACACCCGGAGTTAGCCCGACCGGCAAAACGGTGTTCGGGCCCCCTTGTTACGGTTTCTCGGCCCCCGGGTTCGGAAGGGCGGGATCACCTGCGACATGGCGTGGTGGCCCGACGGGTCGGTGCGGTGGGCGTTGGTCGATGGCACCGTCCCGGCCGCGCTGCAGCCAGGTGGGCGCTTGCAGTGCCGTGTTTCGGTGGGCGCTTCGTCCACCCATCCGACTGACGGCGGCCTGGTCGCGGAGCAGCGAGACGACGGCGTAGTGGTTACCGGGAATCGACTGCGGGTATCGCTGCAGCCTCAGGCGGACGAGTGGCTGCTTATCGAGCCCATAGGCGTCACGCCCGGCTCGTTGGGCGTGGGCGGTGGCGAGTTACAGCAGGCGCTACAGGTGACGCTTTCGTCCGGTGAGGTGCTCCAGGCGGCCCCCGGTGCCGCCAAGATCGAACATCGGGGGCCACAGCGCGTCACGCTGCGGTTGCCGGTCGCGCACCGCGATGCCGGCGGCGTGGAGCGACTCCGCAGCGAGCTGCGGCTGCAGGTGTACGCCGATCAGCCGTTCATCACGCTGCTGCATCGGCTGGTCGTGGTCAGGTCAGATCCGGAGGACACCGCGCCATTCGAGATGGGAGTAGGGGAGGAGCGGGCGCTGCTCGGTGTCCGGTCTTTCTCGTTGCGCCTCCCCTTCGCGGGCAGCTCGGTTCAGATGGCCGCAGACCGCTACGAGGTGGGGAAGCAGCGCTTGGCAGTGCATCACTACCACGACCTCGGGCACACGATCGAAGCTGGCGGCAAAGTCGATCAACGCGAAGGCCGCGCCGCGGCGCATCTGGTCGTCGACGGACAGGACGGCGGCAGCGCGCTAATCGGCATGCGCGGCTTCTGGCAGAACTACCCCAAGGGCATCTCGGTCGGCGCCGACGCCATCCAGATCGAAGTCCTGCCCGAGCGACCGGCCGACGATCTGCCTGGCGATGAGGACGCCTGGCACCAGCTGTACACCTGGCTGCAGGACGACGACTACCTGCTGCGCGAGGGCATGGCACTGACCACCGAGATGTGTGTCGGCGCGCTCACCGGCACCGCGGCCGACGACGCTACCGCCGCCGTATTTGCCTGGCTCGAGGGGCCGGTGGTGGCGCGGCCTAGCGTGGAGCACGTCAACGCCACCGAAGCACTGCCGCACCTGTCACCCAAGGCCGGCTCGCAGCGCCCCGGCTATGAGCGCGTGGCCGACAAGGCACTGCAGCTGCTGTTCGAGAATCAGCAGGAGTGCCGCGCTTTCGGCCACGTCAACCACGGCGACTGGTTTGGGGAAGGTGACTGGTGTTGGGGTAACAACGAATACGACACCCCCTACGTCGCCTACTGGGAGTTCCTGCGCGGCGGCGATCCGAGTTGGGCGGCATGGGGGGCGCAGGCGGCACGTCATCAGGCCGATGTCGACACCGTCAACACGTTTCACGATGAGCGTTACGTCGGCATGCAGCAACTCCACACGCCGGCGCATCTCGCCGGCTACCTACCCGCCTTTTTCCGGAGCAAGATTGCCGGCACCCGCAGCGTCCCGTCGCACATGTGGGCGGAAGGAGCGCTACTTCACTACCTCTTGACCGGCGACGAGGGGGTGTACGAGTCGTTGCGCCGCACCGCCAGCTGGCTGGTACAGCCGGAGCGCCTCGATCATTACGAGTTCGCCGCCGTGCGAGAGGCCGGCTGGCATCTGATCCACCTTACGATGCTCGCTGCATCGGGCAACGATCGGTGCGCGCTCGACGGCGCCTCGATTGTGGCGAAGCGGATCCTCGAAAAACAGGACGAATCGGGCGCCTGGACTCGCATGTTGACCAGCGGTCACTGCCACTGCGGCTTCCCCCACTGCCGCGGCAACATCGCCTTCATGGTTACGGTGCTGCTCTCCGCGCTCAAGCGCTACTACGACCTAACCGGCGAGGCGGAGCTGGTCGATGCGATCGTTGCCGGTGGGCGCTGGCTGGTGCGGGAGACCTTCAACGAGGAGTCTGGCTTCTTCATCGGCGGCAGCTGCACAACGACCCAGCAGATCAGCAAGGGTGAAGTCTTCGGCACGCAGATCATCATCGAGGGAGTGGCCGATGCCTACGCGGTCTCCGGCGATGAGGAGATCGGCCGCTGCCTGCAACGCACGCTGCCTGTGGTCGACGAGATCCGCAATCTCGACCGTCACGAGGGACGGGATCTCGGCAAGACGATCTCCAGCCATATGCGCTACGTGCCGACCGTGTTGGCGGCGCTGGAGTCGCGGCCCGTACGCTGAGGCGTTGGCTGTTAGCGGCTGAAGTCGCGGCTCAAGTCCAGCGCCAGCGAGCGGAAGTCGCGGACGCGATGGCAGGTCACCAGATTGGTGTCGTGTTGGTTCACTCCACCTAACGACGTCCGGGACAGCACTACCAGGTCGTCGCCGTCTATCAGGTTGGAGGCGTAGCTGAACGATTCGGTCATCTTGCGCGTCATGGCGACGCAGCCCGCCTGGAACCAGTTCTGCGCGTCGACGCTGTAGATCAGCATCAGAATCCGGCGCTCGTTGCCGGTGATGCCCTGGAAGCCGACCTTGCGCAGCTGGTCGTCTACCGGGGTGTAGGTGTCCGACACCGGGTTCACGCAGGTCCAGAACAGGTCTGACGGCTCGTCGTAGACGATATGGAACTTGCACTGCCCGCCAGGCATTGGGCAGTACTGACTGAACCCGTAGTTCATCCTCTTGCCATCGTCCTCCAGGTCGCAGATGGCGGCGATACCCACCGTGGCACGTCCGAGCATGTGCACCCGCAGCACGTTGCGGAGGTTGCCCCGCACCGAGATCAGGTTGCCTTCGATCCAGCAGTCCTCGGTCGCGATCTCCGGCGGATAGGAGAAGGTGTTCATCGGGTGTGGCGCACCGGGGAAGCGCTCCTGGGGGGAGGCGCGCCACGCGCCGGGATCGAGCAGGTCGTTCGCCAGCCTGCCGGCCATCACGAACGACTCCCACGACGAGCGGCTCTCCCCGGAGCGGCCGAAGTCGGGGCTGGTCTCGAATGCCCGGTAGACGTAGCCGTCCTGAAACGTCACCGCAGTCGGCGCTCCGTGGCTGCCGCGACCGCAGATCTCCACCTCGGGGCTCCAGGTGTGGCCGCCATCCTGTGAGCGGCTGATCACCACCTCCCGCGTCTGCCGCCTGTTGCCGATCATGTACACCACGTCGCCGTGGACGAAGCAGCTGGGCCAGATGATGTCGGTGTTGCCGCGCAGCTCCCACGTCTTGCCGCCGTCGCCGCTCACCCGCACCTCGGTCTGATTGGCGAGCGTCTCGGTTATCGGCTGGGGCTGGAACCACTCGTAGCTGGCCAGCATCTCGCCCCCGGGGAGCTGGGTGATGCCGGGGGAGCCGGCGAAGTGCCTCTCCCCGTCCGGCGACTGCGCGACGACGACATGGTCCTGAGCGAGTGGTTCCATCGCGCCGAGTATATGGCGAGTGGAGACAAAAAAAAGGCGGACATCCCGAAGGATGTCCGCCCGTCAACCAACGCTGACCGGTCAGGTCAGCGCCATGGCAGGTTGCTACTGAATGCTATCCCACCACTCGTTGGCTTCGCGTTCCAGCTGGTCACCACCGATGCGACGCCATTCGGCGACCACGGCGTCCCAGTCACTGGCGGGGCGCTCACCGAGGATCGCCTCGTAGAAGTACTCGATAAGGACCCGATCGATGTCCGCGTACCTCGCCTGTGACGGCAAGGCCACCTTCAGCGGCTGGAAGTAGATGTCATCGCTCATGCGCTCATTGAGCAACGTCGGCCGCTGGATATTACCGCCGGCGAACATGTACCACCGGTGGTAGACCCAGAACGGGTTGGTGGAGAAGCCGCCTGCGAGATCGCTGCCCAAATCCTCGCCGATCGCCTTGTACTTCGGATCGTTTGACCACTGGTCGGTGGCCTGGAACTTCTCGCCGAGCGGTCCCCCGTCGAAAGGCACCCACTCGAATACTGGGCGGTCTTCGCACGCCGTGGTAGGCGGCGCGTCCGTGAAGCAGCCGAGTGCCGCGCGGTAGTACGCCCGGTGGTCGGTGGCTATCTCGTTGAGGATCTGTAGCAGCCGATTGTACTTGGGCTCATTGTCCGCGAGCTGTATCCCAAATCCCTCGTAGGCGGGTGAGGTACCGGGAGCGTGCATGCCGCGGTCACCGCGCGGTCCCAACGGCGGTCGTGCGGTAACGTACGGGTGGTAGATCCCGGCATGCTGCTGTGCGTCGATCTCGGTAAAGGCGATGACGTCCGAACGGCGAT
>CAJWOB010000265.1 GCA_913043885.1 uncultured Spirochaetaceae bacterium
CGAGCTCGAATCGGCGGCCGGACTGCGGCTGGGACGCGTTGGCATCGACGCGGGGCGCTTCGACCTGCCACTGCGCCTGCTCCCGGGCGAGGCGGGACCGGTGATGTTGAGCGTGGTGGTGGAACAGACGGATGGGCAGTTCAGCGGCGGCCGTACCTTTCCGTTCCTGGGAGTCCCGGCTGCCGACCTGCCCCGTCTCGAGCTGGGGGCGCTGGCCCTCACCATGTTGCCGGACGGCGAAGCCTCCGTGCCGGTGGCCAACGTAGGCGGCGCGGCGCTGCACTTCCTGGATTGGCAGGTCGACGGCCCTTTCGCACTGATCGGCGTGCCGGAGGCGCTGGAACCGGGCGGGCGCGGCCAGGTATCGCTGAGTTATGCGGGTGCGGGAGGCGACCATGGCACACTGACCCTAGTCAGCGACGATCCATTTGCCCCGCGGCAGACGGTCGGCCTGCGCGGCCTGGGCAGTGGCGTGGTCACCACTCTCCGACACGTCGTCGTCGGAGCTGCCGGTAATCGCACGCTCGACCTCGATCTCAAGCGTCGGGACCAGCTTCTGGTGCTCTACTCGGCGCCGCGCTACCCCGAGACGGGTGCGATGTACAGCTATGCCGTCGGCGCCGGTGTGGTCGCGGTTGCCGGCAAGGCCGCGCCAGGGATCGTGGGCGAGGCGACCGAACGGGACCGCAATGAATTGCAGTTGCGCCGGCGCGAGCGGGAGTTAGCCGCCCGCTGGCGCGCCTTCTCCAATGGCCGCAACGGCAAGGCTGCGGCCGCCACCTCGCCCGGGACCGCCACCGCCGTCGAGGTGGGCGATAGCCGCACGCTGGTGTTTCCGGGCCTCGGCGACGCTTCGGCACAGCAGGTCACCGCCACGGTCGTGGCGGTGAACGACCGGTCTGTTGCCTGGCTCCAGGACGGTTTGCGGGCAGCCGAAGAGAACGTCGACGAGGTCGATATTGGGGCCATCATCGACCGGTTCTCGGAAAGCGACTTCGGGCTCACCGTCGATGCTTTCGGCGCGCCTTCGGATGTGGACGGGGATGGGAAAGTGGCGGTTCTGTTCACCCACCTGGTGGACGACGTCGGTGGTGTTGGCGGGTTTTACTCCGCATCGTCGGTTCTACCGGCGGCGGCGGGTGGCGACGGCAACTTGAGCGATATGATGTACATCTCGCCGACGCAGCGGCCCCAGATCTACCGCTCCCTGCTGGTGCACGAGTTCCAGCACCTGATCAACTTCAACCAGCACGTGCTGGTGCGCGGCGGGGAGAGCGAGGTGAGCTGGCTCAACGAAGGGCTGTCCCACGTGGCCGAAGACCTGGTCTCCGGCCATGCCTTGTCGGGTGTCGCCGACCTGGTGCGCTCCTTCGTTGTGGCGCCGTCGGCCGCCGGCCTGCACGGCGAGGCCCAGCTCAATCCACACAAGCGCGGCGCCGCTTATCTGTTCGTCCGCAGTCTGGCCGACCGTTTAGGGGGGGAGGTCCTGATGCGGTTGGTTGGCACCGGCCTGGCCGGCTGGGACAACATCGAGGCGGCCACGGGTGAGGAGATGGCCGGTCTGCTGGCGACCTGGGCGAGCCAGGCGTTTGCCAGCGGGCTTCACCTCTTCGAGCATCCGCGATTCGACTACCGGTTCGGCCAGCTGCAGAGCGGCGCCGGGCGCGGCTTCCCCGTGCCGGAGGCACGGAGGCACCGGGCCGGCCGTGCGGCCGTCGGCGGCAGCTTGCCGCCGCGCGGTGTCGACTACGTCCACATTTCCGGTGCGGGGATGGGCTCCGTGGAAATCGCTGCCGACCCGGATGGTGACATCGGCATCGTGGTCATTCCGCTGCCGCGGGATCGCACGCTGGCGGTCTGGATGCCCCCCGATTTTCTGCCGGGCCTGCGCTTCGAGGAGCTCTTGCCGGGGATGCCGATGGTGGGAACCGACTACGTCGTGTCGGGGCAGGTCGAGAGTGGCAAGATCGGCGCGCTGCTCTTCCAGTTCGCTGGTGAGGACACGCTGATCTTCGAACCGCTGGTGGAGGAGGGCGCATTCACTCAGCTTTTCCGCTTTACGGCATTGGGGAGCTACAACCTCGAAGCCTTCGCGCGCCCGCCGGCGGCCGACGACTGGCGCTTCGTCGGTGCCTTCGGGCCGGTGCGCGTGGTGGCCGCCTCCGCGCCGACGGCCGTGGAGGGGGAGCAGGCCGCGACGGTACCTGAGCAGTTCGCGTTGGGGGCTGCTTACCCCAACCCGTTCAACGGGCGGGCGGCGATTCCAGTGTACGCCCCGGGTGCGGGTGGTGCGGTCGAGTTGCAGGTATACAACGTGGCGGGCCAACGGGTGCGTACCCTGCGCGGCGGCTGGCTGCCGGCGGGGTGGAGTCGCCTGTGGTGGGATGGAACCGATGAGGGTGGCAAGCGGGTTGCATCCGGGGTTTACACCTACCAGCTGGTGGCGGGCGAGTACCGTGCCGCGCGATCGCTCCTGATGCTGAAGTAGCCTTACCGCCGGCCAATGCACCCGGCTACCGATAGAGGAAGGGCCATGAATAAAGGAGGGGCCATGAATAGAGGAAGGGCAATAAAAGCGATCTGGACAGCCGGCCTGCTGGCGGTGATGGTGTTTGCTCTCGCATGCGCTGACAAGAGCCAGCTGGCCCGGGTGCAGACCACCACGGCGGACGAGGCGCTCGCCCGCGGATCCTTCCAGCAGGCCCTTGATACCTATGACAGGGTGCTCGAGCTCGATCCGGGACAGCTCGTGCACGTGGGCCGCGCCCGCGCGCTAATCGGTCTCCGACGCTACAGGGAGGCGGTTACCGGTCTGCGCCGGGCCATCGAGCTGGAGGCGGATCTGGGTGAAGCGCACTTGCTGCTCGGCGAGGTCCTCACGGCAGTCGGCGAATACGCGGCCGCGCGCGACGCGCTGACACGGGCGGCCGCTGTGAGCCCTGATGCCCTGCCACCTGCCTATCACCTGGTGGTCGCCGAGCTCGGGCAGCTCGGTTTTCTGCGGGAGCCGCCACCGCCGGGGTTGCCGACGGTGGCCCTGCAGTCCTACCTGGACGAGGCCGCCCTGCGGGAGCGGCCGCTGCCCGCAGCACTCGCGGCTAGCATCGAATCTCTGCTGGCCGCCAACAGCCTGGATCCACGTGTGCGGCCACTGCGTCGGCTGTTGGCCACGCATCACCTCGTGGTGGCACGTGGGCACCGCGAGGGGGGCGATTTCGCCGCCGCGGTTGGGGCCTACAAGCGTTGTGCCGCGGTGGATCCTGGCGTGATGACCCACGAGGGTGCGATCGCTTCGGCCTACGAATACGATATGGCCGGCAATCTCGTCCGTGCCGTCGCCCCCGACGGCGCGGCTACCCGATACGCCTACGACGCCATCGATCGGCTCACCGGCATCGAGTACCCCGCGGGTAACCAGGTCGACTTTGAGTACACCAGCAGTTCGAAGCTGTTCCGCATCACCGATGCAAGCGGTGCTACGGTGTACAGCTACGATCGGCTCGGCCGGCTGCGGAGCACCCGGTTCCCCAACGGCCAGGAGGTAGATTTAACGCGCGATGCAGGCGGCAACGTCACGGCGATGGTCTATCCCGGTGGCGGGGAGGTGGTATACGAGTACGCTGCGGGCGGGGCGCTGGCTGGGCTCACGGATGCCTCGGGAAAATCTTTTTTTTCCTACAACAAGGCCGGTGACCTCGTCAGCTGGGTGCGTCCGAATGGCATCGAGACCGAATACCGCTACGACGGTGCCGGCCGTGTCGAGGGCGTCGTGCATCATCGAGACGGCGAAACGGTTCTCGCCTTCACTTATGTCCTCGACGGTGTTGGCCGGCCGCTGGAGAGGCGGCAGACCGGCACTGCCGGTACGCTCACGACTCGCTTCCGTTACGACGGGGGGGGACGCCTGCTTGAGGAGCGGTGTTCGGACGGCTACCGGGCGGAATACACCTACGACCATAGCGGCAACCGGCTGCTGCGGGCCGTGGGCAGCGACACTACCCGCTATGTCTACGGTCGCGACAACCGCCTGCTGATCGCCGGCGACCAGGTTTTCGACTACGACACGGCCGGCAATGTGGCAGCGCGCCTCACCCCGGACGGGGTTACCCGCTACGACTACGATGGCGCCGGCCAGCTGGTGAGAGTCTACGGGGATGGGCGGGTGACCGACTTCGGCTATCGTGGCGACGGCACGCCCTGGTCCAGGGTGAGCGGCGGGCGTCCGGTATTCTTCGTGACCGACCAGGGTGGGCGGGTGATCGCGGAAGTGGACGGCGCCGGCGGGCAGATCAATGCCTTCGCTTACGGTCCCACCCGATTGGGCGAAGCTGGTCTGCACTATCTCTACGA
>CAJWOB010000266.1 GCA_913043885.1 uncultured Spirochaetaceae bacterium
ATCGGCCGGGACAGCATGAAAAACGTCGATATCATGCGGTTCGCCGAACCCAACTTCCAAGGCCTCGTACTGGGATTGACCCCTTGGAAGTCCAACCGTCGGACCCAGGAGGGCGCAGAGCAATGAATGAACAAAGGGATCCAGAGATGACCACCAGTCAACTCGACATCAAGCATGTTTCCGACCAGGTCCAGGCCGCAAGTGAACCCTTCAGGGCCTTGAGCAAGGGTACCCACGAGGTCATCGTGGGACAGGATGCCCTCCTTCACCGGATGATGATCGGACTCCTGGCGAACGGGCACCTCCTGATCGAAGGCGTCCCCGGGCTGGCCAAGACTCTTGCAGTCTCGACGCTTGCCGACGGCATCGATGCCCAGTTCCAGCGCATCCAGTTCACACCGGACCTCCTGCCTGCGGACATCATCGGAACACTCATCTACCGGCCTGCCGACGGCGAATTCGTCGTCAACCGCGGACCGATCTTCTCGAACGTGATCCTTGCCGACGAGATCAATCGCGCCCCCGCCAAGGTGCAGAGCGCTCTGCTGGAAGCGATGCAGGAGCGGCAGGTCACCATCGGAGATGAGAGCCTGCCACTGCAGGATCCCTTCATGGTGCTGGCGACCCAAAACCCGATCGAGCAGGAGGGCACCTACCCCCTGCCGGAGGCGCAGATCGATCGGTTCATGCTCAAGGTGCAGGTGACCTACCCCACCCGCGAGCAGGAGCTGCAGATCCTGCGCCAGCAGGCCCGCACCACCACGGCGTCGCAGGCGCAGCCGGTAATGGATGGCGCGGATGTCGCCAAGCTCCGTGCCCTCTGCGACCAGATCTACGTGGACGAGAAGATCGAGGAGTACGTGGTCGACCTGGTGCACGCCACCCGGCAGCCCGGCGACTTCGGACTGGAGATCGGCGATATGATCCAGTATGGGGCGTCGCCCCGCGCCACCATCTACCTGACTATGGCGTCCCGCGCCAAGGCCCTGCTCGAGGGGCGCGGCTACGTCACCCCGCAGGACGTCAAGGCCATGGCGCCGGACGTGCTACGCCATCGGGTGGCGGTTACCTACGAGGCGGAGGCAGAGGAGCGCACCGCCGACAGTCTGGTGGCGGCGATTCTCGACGCAGTGCCAGTGCCGTGATCAGCCGCGAGCTGGCCCAGAAGATCCGCTACATCCAGCTGAGCGCACGCCGCGCGGTGGAAAACGTGTTCTCCGGCGAGTACGCCAGTGTGTTCCGCGGCCACGGCGTCGAGTTCCACGACGTGCGAGAGTACTACCCGGGCGACGAGATCCGCACCATCGACTGGAACGTCACCGCCCGCACCGGACGGCCCCAGGTCAAACGCTTCGTCGAAGAGCGGGAGCTGACGCTGGTGTTCATCGTCGACGTGTCCGCCTCGGGCAGCTTCGGTTCGGTACAGAAGAGCAAGACCGAGGTGGCCGCCGAGCTCACCGCGCTGCTCTCGTTCGCGGCCATCCGTCACAACGACCGCGTCGGGCTGTTGGCCTTTACCGACCACGTCGAGCTGTTCATCCCACCCAAGAAGGGCACCACCCACGCCCTGCGCCTGGTCCGTGAGCTGCTCTACTTCCAGCCGCGCCAGGTGCGCACCGACCTGAGCGGCGCGCTGGCCTATCTACGCCGGGTGCTGCACAAGCGTGCCACGGTGTTCCTGGTGTCCGATTTCCGAGCCGACGGCTACGAGCACGCGCTGCGCTCGGTGGCATCCCGCCACGACCTCATCGCGGTCACGGTCACCGACCCCGCCGAGCGCCAGCTGCCGCGGGCAGGTCTCTTGGACCTCGAGGACGCCGAGACCGGCCAGACGGTAACGGTCGACACCGGTAGCCGACGCGCACGGCGCGCCTACGCCGCCGCCGCCGCCGAGCGGGAGGCGCACCTGGCCCAGACGCTCCGCCGCGCGGGTGTGGACCGCATCGAGCTATCCACCGGCGGCGACTGGACCCGCAATCTGATCACCTTCTTCCGAGCCCGCGAGAGGCGTGGCGCGCGCGCGGCCTAACCGCAGCCTGGCCGTGCCAACTCAGCCCGCCCTCGCCGGGCTGCGCTCGTGGGCGCAGTGCGTGCTGGCGGGTGGGTGCGCGCTGGCACTCGTTGCCTGCCAGGGTGGTGCGGCGGCGGGTGGGCCGGCTGGTCAGGAGCAGGACCACGGGACGGCGTGGCCGGTCGAGCGGCGCTACGAGCGCGGGGCGGTGCTGGCCGCGGTGCAGCTGAGCGCCGCCGAGGTGACGGTGGCCGACACCATCTCACTACGCGTCACGCTGGAGGGCCCGGAAGCGCTCCGCACGCAGCTGCCCGACGCCGCCGAGCTCGCCGCAACCGATCTGACGGTACATCGGGTGTACGACGACGGCCCTGCACTTGCCGTCGACGGCAGCGTCCGCGTATCGCGCACCTTTGTGATGCGGCCATTCCTGGCTGGCGAGTACCGCATCCCGTCGCTGGAGGTGGGCTGGGAGCTCGCCGGGCCCGGGGCCGGGAGCAGCGTGGTCACCGACGAGCTGCCTTTTCGGGTGGTGTCGGTGGTGGGCGACCAGCCACCGTCACTGCTGGACGCGGGCGTGCCGCAGCGGGCGCCGCTACGCTGGTGGCGACTGGTGGCGCTGGCACTCGCTGCCGGCGGCATCGCCGTAGTTGCGCTGCGGGGATACCGTCGCTGGCGACGCGCGCGCCCGCAGGCCCGCGCACCCGAGCTATCACCGGCACAACTGGCGTTGCGCGCGCTGGCCGACCTGGAGCGATCGGAGCTGCTGCCGCAGGGCGATCTGAAGACGTTCCACACGGTGGTATCCGACATAGTGCGGCGCTACGTCGAGGACCGCTTCGGGGTGCGCGCGCGGGAGCGTACCACCGACGAGTTTCTGCGCGGCTGGCAGGCTGCTGGGCCCGCCACTGGCGCGGGCGGCAGCGGCCCGCAGAGCGACGCTCTGCGCCGCTTCCTGCAGCAGTGCGATCTGGTCAAGTTCGCCCGCGCCGCCCCGACCCAGGCGGCGAGCGCCGCGCTCATAACCACCGCGCGCCGCTTCGTGGAGACCGACGACGATGCTGCCTGACGGCCTCGTCTGGGACGCCCCGGGCATGCTACTGCTGGCGATTCCGGTGGCGCTGCTGCCGCTGCTCCGTTGGCAGCTGGCGCAACGGCGCCCGGGGCGACGCTTCTCATCATCGACGCTGGCGCTGGCCGCCGCGCCCAGTCTGCGACGGCGGCTTCTGTGGCTGCCGAGCGCGCTGTTGAGCGCGGCACTGCTGCTGCTGGTGGTGGCGTTGGCCCGCCCTCAGCAGGGGCTGGAGCGGGTGGTGGACGTCAACCGCGGCGTGGCCATCGAGCTGGTGGTCGACCGCTCCGGCAGTATGGGCGAGCTGATGACCCGCGCCGACGGCAGCCAGGCCAGCCGCCTGCAAGTGGTAAAGGAGATGGCGGGGCTGTTCGTGAGCGGAGATGGGCAGGCGCTGGCCGGCCGGAGCAACGACCTGGTGGGGCTGGTGACCTTCGCCCGCTACCCTGACACCGTCATGCCGCTCACCCTCTCCCACGACTCCGTCGCGGGCTTTCTCGACAGCGTGCGCCTGGTGACCCAGCGACAGGAGGACGGCACCGCACTCGGCGACGCGCTGGCACTGGCGGCTGCACGTCTACGCCGTGCCGAAGAAGAGCTGTCGCAGCGCGCCGCCACCGACCGGCCGGCCGGTGGCGCCGACGCGGTCCGCGGCACAGCCTACGAGATCAAGAGCAAGGTGATCGTGGTGCTGACCGACGGCCGCAACAACGTCGGCAGTCGCGCCCCGCTGCAGGCCGCTCAGTTGGCCGCGGAGTGGGGTATCAAGATCTACGCCATCGGCATCGGCAACGCCGCTGCCGGGGAAGGCGACTCGCTGTTTCGTGCCCTCACCCAGCGGGCGGCGTCACTGGACATGCCCACCCTGGAGGCGCTGGCCGAGGCCACCGGCGGGCTGGCGCGCGAGGTCACCGACGCGAACGCGTTGCGGGAGGTGTACCGGGAGATCGACCGCCTCGAGAAGAGCGAGGTACAGGCGGTGCGCTACCTGAGCCGGCGCGAGCGATTCGTCCCCCTGGTGATAGCGGCGCTGGCGCTGCTGGTGGTGGCTGCGCTCATCGAGGGGGCCGTGTTGAGGCGCAGCCCCTGATGCCGCAGTTCGCCGACCCTCAGGTGCTCCAGCTGCTGTGGGCCACACCGCTGTTTGCCGCGATGGGGGTAGTGGCGGCGCTGCTGCGGCGGCCTCCGCCTGGCGCTCCGCGAGCATCTTGTTCTGGAGCGCCTCCGAGGCCGCCCGCTCCGCCTCCGCTCGCATCGTGTCGCG
>CAJWOB010000267.1 GCA_913043885.1 uncultured Spirochaetaceae bacterium
TGTCCCGGTAACTTGACTAGTCAGACTAGTCGGGTTGCTGGGGTCGATGATTGGCCGGCTCGCCGGGAGGCAGCCCTATCGCAGCGACCGGATCTGTCGCGAGCCGACCACCACCAGCGACATGAGCAGCAAGCCGACACCCAGTGCGGCGCCGGCTGCACGGCCGCCCAGCCACTGCGCGAGCGCGCTCGCGGGCAGAGAGCCGAGCGGCACCAGCGCGAAGGCCAGCAGGAACAGGCTGGTGACACGGCCGTGCATCGAGGGGTCGCTGAGCTCCAGCGCCAGCGTCTGGTTCAGGGTCTTGCGCACCGCGTCAGCCACGCCCACGGCAACCATCATGGCCAGCCCCACCGCGAACACCGGGAAGCCCGCAATCAGCACGAGCGAAGCGCCAGCCAACAGGCCGCCGCAAGCGAGAATGATGCCCCTATGACCGCGCGGAAGGCCGGCGACCGCCAGCGATGCCACCACCGAGCCGAGGCCTATGGCGCTGGTCATGGCGCCGAGACCGGCTGGCCCGCGGCCGTAGAGGTCGACCACGAAGATCGGCAGGATCATCCGAAACGGCATCGCCAGCAGCGCGTAGCCGACCGCGAAGATCCACAGCAGTTTGATGGCGCGGTGGTGGGAGACGTAGCGAATCGCCTCCAGCGTTCCCTCCAGCATCGAGGGCTTCGCTTCTCCCGGAGACGCGGTGCCCTGTGGGCTGACCCGCCCGGTAAGCGCCACCGCGGCCAGCCCAAATAGACATACCGACAGATAGGCCACGCCGGGCCCCGCCCAGGCGTAGATGGCGCCGCCGACCGCGGGGCCGACCAACATGCTGGCACTGAACGCGCTCGCCATGAGCGCCAGGCCGTTGGTCATCAGTGGCTTACCGACGATCTGCGGCACTAGTGCCTGACGAGCTGGCACCAGACTCGTCCAGATCGCTCCCTGCATCGCCGAGGCGACCAACAGATGCCACCACGCCACGGTGCCGGTAAGGATGGTGAATGCGATCGCGCCAGCGGTGGCCGAGAATGCCAGCTGCGCTCCCTGCACCAGGCGCCTGCGGTCATAGCGATCCGCCAGTGCGCCGCCGACGGGGGTCATCAGCAGCATGGGGATGGCGTATCCGGCATTCACGACGCCGAGCACGATCGGGGACGACGTCAGGTCGTAGGCCAGGTAGCCAGAGGCCACCATGCGGATGGAAGTGGCCATGAACACCAGTACGTTGCCCAGCCAGAGGTTGCGAAAGTCGGGGATGGCGAGGGAAGCGAAGGTGCGGGCGGCCATATTCTGTTCGACGGTGGCCACGGGGCAACAGAGTATCACGGTGGCAAGCCACCGGTGCCGGCGCTACCATCCGCTGCGATGCACTATCGTCTGCTCGGCAATAGCGGCCTCGATGTGTCCCTGCTCAGCTTCGGCACCGGCGGCCCGAAGGTGTTCACCGAGTCGGAGCTGGACGAGACGGGGCAGGACGCCATCATCCGCTACTGCCTCGATCAGGGCATCAACCTCTTCGATACGTCGCAGGGCTATGGCGACAGCGAGTCCTCCCTCGGCCGCGCCTTCGTCGGCGTACCGCGTGACCGCTACGTGTTGGCTACCAAGTGGGGGATGTACCGCCTGGCGGACGACCGCAGCGAGGTCGAGATCTACGCCGACCCCGAGGTGCTGCGGCGCTCGATCGAGGAGAGCCTGCGGCGCCTGCGCACCGATTACATCGACATCATGTTCTTCCACGGGCTGCGCCCGGAGGACTACGACGTGGTGTATGACCGCTTCGGTCCAGTAATGGCCGCGCTCAAGGAAGAGGGCAGCATCCGCTGCATCGCGCTGAGCGAGCGGATGGGTGAGGACCTCGAGCACGAGGCGACCATCCATGCGCTGGAGCACCACCCCGACTTCTGGGACGTCACCATGCTGCGTTACGCACTCTTCAACCAGAGTGCGGCGAGTCGGGCGCTGCCGCTGTGCGTCGGGCACGGTGTCGGCGTCCTCAACATGGCCCCTGTGCGGATCATTCTCTCGGACCCCGCGCTGCTGCTGCGCGAGGTGGCGAGGTGGAAGGCAGAGGGGACGATTCCCCCCGACGGCCTGCCCGACGACGGCCCCCTCGACTGGCTGGTCCACGCCGATACGGAGAGCGTGGCCAGCGCGGCGCTGAAGTTTGCCGCTGATGATCCGGGGATCTCGACCGTTCTGACCGGCACGCGCAGCCGGGTCCATCTGGATGCCAACATCCGCGCCCTCGAACGGCCCGAGCTCCCCGCGCCGGATGGCGAACGCGTCCGTCGGGTGCTGGGGGGCCTAAGAGAGTTCCGATGAGACAGACCGTGCTGCGCAGTCACACCACCGAGTGGAGCTATCGGGCCGGGGTTACCCTCGAAGATCCATTCGCACAGCTGAGTGTCGCGGCGGTGGTGACCACGCCCAGCGGCGGCGAGCGGCGCGTCCCCGCCTTCTGGCGCGGAGAGGACCGCTGGACGGTCCGCTACTCCTCGTACGAGGTCGGCGTCCACCACTTCAGGATGGAGGCTTCCGACGACCGTGCGCTGGGGGTGCACGGCCAGGAGGGGTCGGTCGACGTGCTCCCCTACGATGGAGGAAACGAGCTGCTGCGCAGGGGGGCGCTGCAGCGGCGGCCCGGACACGGCACTGCCGACACCCCGAATCACCTCGCCCACGCCGACGGCACCCCGTTCCCGTGGCTGGGTGACACCTGGTGGATGGGGCTGACCTCGCGGCTGGACTGGCCAACCGGCTACCAAGAGCTGACCGCCGACCGCGTCGACAAGGGCTTTACCCTGGTGCAGATCGTGGCCGGCCTCTATCCGGACATGGATCCCTACGACGAGCGCGGCACCAACGCGGCCGGCTGCGCGTGGGAGCGGGCCAACGGCGATGCGTCGCCGCGCGAGCCGCTGTCGCCGCATGCGGGTCCGCCCGGGCCGCCCGGCGAGAGTCGCGCGCTGGTAGACATGGCTCGGCCCAACGTCGTCTGGTGGGACCTCGCCGACCAGAAGGTCGCACACCTGGTCGACAGCGGGTTGGTGCCCTGCGTCGTGGCTTGTTGGGGCTACTTCATGGAGCTGGCCGGCGAGGAGGTGATGCGCCGCCACTGGGACTACATCGTCGCCCGCTGGGGATCGTATCCGGTGGTGTGGTGCGTGGCCGGCGAGGCGCTGTCGCGGTTCTATCGCACCGGTACCGAGTGGAGTCAGGCGGACGTGGACGCCGGGGAGCGGTCGCAGCGTGCGGCCTGGACGCGGGTAATGCACCACCTGCGCGACACCGATCCGTTCGCGCGACCCATCACCATCCACCCGAGCATGTACGGCCACCTGATGGTCGACGACCCAGACGCGCTGGACGTCAACATGTTGCAGACCGGCCACTGGGGAATGAGCAGCATCGCCACCAACGCCAACATGATCGAAGAGGCGGTGCAGCGTGAGCCGCCGATCCCGGTGATCATGAGTGAGGGCTGCTACGAGGGCATTCGCTCCAGCTGTTACGCCGACGTGCAGCGGCTGCTGTTCTATTCGACGCTGTTGAGCGGTGCCTACGGGTTCACCTACGGCGCCAACGGGCTGTGGCAGGCTGCGCTCGAGGGAGGCTATGGCGCATCACCCCACGGCGTGTCGTGGGGCGACACCACCTGGCGCGAGGCCGCCGCGCTGCCAGGCGGCGCCCACGTCGGCGTCGGACTGCGGCTGCTGCGCCGCTACCGCTGGTGGGAGTTCACCCCCCACCCCGAGTGGCTGGCCCACCACGCTTCGGTGGCGGACCGCGTTGCCCCCTACGCCGGCGGCATCGAGGGCGAGGTGCGGGTCATGTTCCTGCCGGCGATTGCGGGGGAGGCCCTGTTCGAGGGGGTACGCATCAACGAGCGCGACCGCGGTGGGGGTGGCAGTGGCGCCAGTGCGCCGGCGATACCGGCCAAGTTGCAGGGAGAGCGCGCTCGGCTGGCCGCCCTGTATGCCGGCGGCATGCCGCCGGTGCTCGGCATCGCGGCGGAGCCGGGATACACCGCGTACTTCCACGACCCAATGCGGGGCGAGGACGTCGACCTCGGTACGGTGGTTCCCGACCAGGAGGGCAGCTGGCGCCCACCGACGCCGCCCATCTTCCAGGACTGGGTGCTGGTGCTGGAGACAGCCGACGCGCGCCAGGCCTGACGGTGCGCGCCTAGCCCGGCAGCGGCGCGCGCTCGTCGACCAGACCCTGGTCGCGAAGCTCCTGCCAGAACGCTGACGGGATCTCGACGCGGCACAGGTCCAGGTTCTGCAACACCCGTTCCGGCCGGCGGGTGCCCGGTACGATCCAAGCCACTACCGGGTGGGCGAG
>CAJWOB010000268.1 GCA_913043885.1 uncultured Spirochaetaceae bacterium
TGAGCATGTCGGTCGTGGCGGCCAGCCCGGTCGGCGAGGCGATCGTCGCGGTAACCGACGGCTCCGGCGCGGTGAGGCGGATCCGTCTGGGCCCGGATCGCCGCGAGGCCGAGCTGTCGCTGGACTTCGCTGCCGGAGACAGCGCGGCGCAGCTGCGGCTGGAGCAGCGGCGCCTCGAGACCGTGGTCACCGCCAACGGCCTGCTCCCGCGGCTGGACGTCTTCGTGCAGCTGGTGAAGACCGGCTTCGGTTCGTCCTTCGCCGAAGCGGTCGGCAACCTGGACGAGCGCACCCACGAGATGGTCATCGGCCTCAGCTTCGAGCAGCTCCTGGGCAACGCCGCCGCCGAGGCCCTGGAACGGGGCAGCCCGCCGATCGTTGTCGGGTTGGCCGGCGACGCGCTGACAGTGTGTCCCCAGACCCTGAAGAGCGGTGAAGCGGCAGTGGTCGGGCGCCGCCTGGCGGACCTCCTCAACCCCTGAAGGTTCACCTGCCCGGTGCGGATGTGATGCCCCACCGGCCACCTGTCGAAGGAGACAAGAGATGGAAGACAAGACCGTACTCAGCGCTGAAGAAGTCGATGCCGAGTTGCCGTCGCTGCCCGGATGGAACCGCGACGGCATCGTGATCTCGAAGAACTTCGTGATGGCCAACTTCGCCGACATCACTAATTTCCTCAATCACCTGGTGCAGGCGATCACGACAGCGAACCACCATCCCGACTTCTCCCTCGACACCGGCAGCCGGACGATCGCCGTCTCACTCACCACCTACAGTGAAAAGGCGGTGACCCGCGCCGACGTCGACTTCGCGCGCACGCTCAACGACTGGAGCCCCGGGAGCTGACGCTACCTGCCGCCGCTGACGACGGCCATCCGGCCGTGGCGCACCTGGTCGCCGTGGACGACGACGTAGAGGTAGACCCCGCTTCCGACGATGGAACCGGCCTGGTTGCGCCCGTCCCAGGACAGCCCGCCATCGCTGTCCCACTCTACCAGTTCACGCACCGGCTGCCCGCTCAGGGTCTGAATCGACACCCGCGCGTCGGGCGACAGGCCCGCCACAGTAAGCCCGCCCGCCCGGGGGTCGTAGGGGTTGGGAAAGACCGTCAGGCCGGCGAGGTCGGTTGCCGGCAGTGCGACGAAGAGCCGTCCCTCCACCGGCAGCCCTCTCTCGTCCTCCAGTTCCAGCACCTCGATTTCGTAGCGCCGGCCGAGCGGCCGCAGCGGGAGGTCCAGGAGCAACGACACCGAGTCGGCCGCCACCTCCATCGCCCTAACGGCGAGCGCACCACCATCGATCTCGATGTGGCGCCCCGGCACCGCAGCAGAAAAGGGTCTCAGTGAGCCGCTGAACCACAAGGTGACCCTGTGGCTCGATCGCACCGCAGCCGCGACCAGGCGCACTGGGTCGACGACCGGCGCAAGCTCGAAATCGAACGCGTCGGCCGCCGCCAGGGGGGTGCCATCGACGCCGCCCAGCGCATCGACTTCGAGCCGATAGCGGCCCGAGTCCGGCAGGGCGGTGGCAAACCCGAGCACCGCACGGCGCCCGTCCTGGTCTCCGAAGACCGATGCGGGCGCACCAACGTCGGGCGCGACCGCGTACAGGTAGGTCCTATCAGGGTCGATGTCCATCGCGGCGTCGAAGTGCACCGCCAGCTGGTGACGGCCCAACTGCTCGACCGCGACGATGCGCGGCGGGGGCACGGGACGCACGGTTACTGTCGTCGACGGGGCGCTTTCGCGGCCGGCCTCATCCAGCGCCGTGACGGAATAGGCGTAGACAGTGTCCCGGAGCAGATTGCTGTCGATATACGACAGACCGGCCGCTACGCTCGCGACACCTTCCCCGTCACGATAGACCTGGTAGCGGTTGGCCCCGGCCACGGCCAGCCAGGCCAGGCGCGCGGTCGACGCGTCCAGGGCCAACGCGGTGAATCCACCCGGGGGCGCCAGCCCATCGAGCTCGCCCGGCGCCGCAAAAGCGACCGCCCGATCAGCGCCGCGATCGACGATGCCGATGGCCGGCAAGTCGCGCGCGGCGATGTTGGCCAGCAGCATCTGGCGACCATCCCCATCCGCATCCCCGGACGCAGGTCTGAAGGTTTTCGCGATGCGCTGATACCACACCGGCTCGTAGTGATCGACTCCCGTCGCCGCGAAGAGGTAGAGACTCGGCGCCAGCGCCGCGGCGATCTCCAGCCGGCCGTCCCCATCCAGATCGACGAGGCTGATTCCGTTGCCGCTACCCTGGCCGCCGGCCACTTGCGCCGACCACTCGACCTGGTAGTCATTGTCGCCGACCGACTGGTACACCGACAGCAGCCAGCGGTTACGCGCCGGCTCGTGCACGTCCCGGAAAAAGTGTCCGGTCGCAAACTCCAACCGCCCGTCGCCGTCCAGATCGGCTCCTCCACCCAAGAGCGCGGCATCGACGGGCGGGGCTGCCAGCGCGCCCCCCGGCAGTTCGCTGGCCCAGGTGGTGCGCACCGCGTCGTCGCCAATGCCCTCGAAGACGAACAGGCCGCCATCGTCGTCAACCGCGGCGAAATCGCTCCTGCCGTCGCCGTCCAGGTCGACGAGGACCTGGCGCTCGGCCAGTTCGTTGGTGCCCGTGGTCGGATTCCTTAGCGTGGACGCCAGCTCAAAGCCGCCGGCGCCGTCGACCTCGAGCATCTCGAAGAGGCTCGCTCCGCTCGACCGCAGAATCATCTCCAGCTCTCCGTCGTCGTCCAGATCGCCCACCTCCCCGCCCCACACTCCGTCGCGCTCCCAGAATATCCGATCCGGGTAGCCGCCGTCGGCGCTGGACTCCAGCAGCCGAACCCGGCGGGCATCGACAGCCATGATCTCGGTCCGCCCATCCTGGTCCAGGTCACCGGCCACCCACGGGATGAACAGGCGCGTGGTGGTGTGCGCGAGGGCGAAGCCGGCACCACCGTACTCGTGCAGCTGGACCGGATTATAGCTGCCGCCGCCGAACGGCATCAGCGCCAGCTCGAGGCGGCTGTCGCCGCCGAGATCGGCCAGCCGCGGCATCGCAAAACCGGCGGCGAAGTTCGCCGTGGGCGCCAGTGTCCAAACCCCGACCGCGTCGTTGCGCAGCTCTATTGCATGTGGGCCACTGAGCGCGACATGCGAGCCGCTGGATACCTGGATCCAGATGTCGTACTCAGCGGATGGCAGCTCGGCCGGCAACTGCAGCCGGTGCCGGCGCTCACCCGACCTCCCTACCACCTCGAACAGCGGCTGGCGCTCCCCTGAAAGCGCCACGCGAACCACGCCGGTGGCCGGCAGGTCGGTCGTCCACTCGACGATGCCAGCCCAGGAGCCGCCGACGAGCTGGCGGGTGAATACAGGGTTGGCGGGCTGCGGCCCGCGGCCGGCAACCCGTACCTGCCGCAGGTCGTCAACCGACCAGGTACCCACGCGACCGGTGGCGCGAATGGTGTAGACGCCCGGAACGAGCTCGGCGACGGACCACGGCACAGCGATCTCCCCGGCTCGAGGCATCGCAGCGTTCAGCAGCTTTGTCCAGATACGCGGCTCCTCGCCGGCGCCCCAGGCCACGGCTAAGGTGCCATCTGCCTGTCCAGGTCCCGCCCGCACCCGAATGGTGATGTTGCCCTCAATGACAGCCTCGCTCGCCGGCGAAATGATGGTTACACCCAGCGGTGCATCGACGAAGACGGCCTCGGCCCGCACCAGGCCGGCACCTGACCGGGGATCGCGGCCGGGCCTATCCAGGTCGATGGCGGTGGCCAGCAGCGCCGCCCGCACCGCCGCCGCGTCGAAGTGCGGATTCCGCGCCAGAATCATTGCCGCCAATCCGGCGACGTGGGGAGCGGCCATCGACGTACCCGACAGAAGGCCGTATCTACCGCCGGGAACCAGGCTCAGGATGCCCTGGCCGGGTGCCGCCATATCGACGGCGATCCCGGGATTGGAGAACGACAGAATAGACCCGTCCGCCGCGGCAGCAGCCACGGACGACGAGGACGACGGCGCGGACCCGCCGCCCCGCCGCCGGTACGCGGCGACCGAGGCCGAGGCGCGCTTCGTGCTGCGCGCGTGCTTCCGGCTGGCCGTCGCGGCGCCGGCGTCGCCGCTCCTCTTCCCCACCGCGTGGTGGCGACGGCCGCCGGGGCGGTGCAGTTGCCGAAGCCTGCCGCGACGAACGTTGCGTTGTCGCTCACGAACTCCACGCAGGCGTCGTCGCCCCCGCGGAGGCAGTTGCGCATCGCCCACGACAGCGCAGCATTGTCGAAAATGGGGAACGTTCCGTCGCCGGTCGATCCGTCCTCCGTCGTCTTGTCTTTGGTGTAGAAACCCG
>CAJWOB010000269.1 GCA_913043885.1 uncultured Spirochaetaceae bacterium
GAACACTCACTGCCGTTAAGTCTGGGAGCGTAAGCCCCTCGATGGCGCTCTTGCCAGCGTCCTCGGCCTGGTGGACGGCAGCGTGTCGGCCCTGACCATCGACCGCGACGACTTGTGGGTGGGCACGTGGAACGGCGGTCTGGCCAGGTACGCCACACCCAGCGGGCGGGTGCGCCCGTTCGACTCCGGAGCCGCCGCCGTGGCGCCGCTGAGCGTGCGCAGCATTACCGCCACCCCGCGACACGTATTCGTGGGCACCCTGCAGGGGCTCTCCGTGTACTCCAAGGCCAGTGGCCGCTGGCGCCAGCTGCCCCCCTTCGACGCCGCTGACGTGCCCGACCGCATTTCGGCTGTGGTGGCCATCGGCCCCGATGTCTACGTGGCCACGTTGGGGAGGGGGCTGTGGCGTAGCGAAGCGGGCCGTGCGGTGCAGAGTGGGGGAGGCGGCTGGCAGCGTGTCGAGGCGGGCGAGTCCGGCTTGCCGGGTCCCCATCTGAATACCCTGCTGGTGGACGACAACCGCATCTGGATCGGCACTCAGGACCTCGGCGTGGTGATGCTGGACACTGACAGCCAACGGCTCACCTCGTTCGATCTGATCAATCCGCTGTTGGGGCCGCGCAACGTCACCGATATCGTGGCCGGGCATGGGGAGCGGCTGTGGGTGGCGACCTTCGGCGAGGGCCTGTTCCGCTGGGATGCCGGTGCGAATCGCATAACCCATCACAGTGTGGCCGAGGGCAGCATCCCCGATGACTGGGTAATGGCCGGCGCCAGAACGCCTCATGCGATGTACTTCGGTACCTTCGGCGGTGGCGTGGCCCGCTTCGACGCGACCAGCGAACGGTGGAGCAACATCGGACTGGGGGAAGGGTTACCATCCCTCGACGTGTCAGTGGTCGCCCATGCGGACGGTGTCGTCTACTTCGGAACGCTGGGAAGCGGTGTCGCCGCGCTTTCGGAGCGCCGTGCCGCTCCGGTGCTGGTCGGCGCTCGGTAGCTGATGTTGCGCCTGCGCATAATCGCTGCCTACGTCGGGCGTGAGTTCACGCTGTCGTTCTTGGTCTCGTTTCTGTTCTTCTTCGTCATCTTCTTCATCAACGTCCTGCTGGTAATGGCGGACGACATCCTTTCCAAGCAGGTGCCGTTCTTCGACGTCATGGCGCTGATTACCTTTGCCATGCCGCAGATCCTGGTGCTGGCGGTACCGTTCGGCACCCTTCTGGGCGCCCTGCTCGCCCTCGGCCGGCTGAGCTCGGACTTCGAGCTCACGGCGATGCAGGCCTCGGGCATTCGTCTGGCATCCACCTTCGTGCCGCTGGCAGTCATCGGCCTGGCGCTGAGTGCGGTCTCGTTCGTTACCAGCGATCTCCTGCTGCCGGCGAGTACCATTCAGTTCAACAACGTGTATCGCCGCATCCTGTACTCAAACCCGGCGCTGGAGCTGGAGCCATTCTCGGTCAAGCGCTTTCAGGACACCTCGATTGTCACCGGCGCGCTCGAGGATGGCGTGCTCCACGACATCACCATCATCGATCGTGGCGGTGGCGACGAGCGGCGGGTGATAACCGCCAAGCGGGCGGGTCTGGCCGAAAGTGCCTCCCAGGCTGGCGTGATCTCGCTGACGCTGGAAGACGTGTTTACGCAGGCCTCCCACGACCGCCAGCCAGGCAGCTTCGAGTACTCCACCTCTGACCAGATGGTCTACAACATCGTGCTGCAGGACATCACCGTTTCGCTGGCGAGCCTGGGGCCTCGAGAGAAGAGCTCCGTCGACGTCTGGCTCGAGATCGGCGAGCAGCGTGCCGACCTGGAGGAGCAGATTGTGAGGCTGGCCGAGGATCGATCGGCGGGGGCCTTTACCATCCAGGAGCAGCTGGCCGCCACCGTTGTGCAGGCCGAGGGGCGCAGCGGCCCGGAGCGCGGCGCGTTGCTGGCCCAGGCCAGGGAGGAACTAACCGCCCAGCTGAGCGACGTACGCCGACGCGGCGAGCGGCCGCCCTCTGACCGCACCCTGCGCAACCATCTGTTCGAGTTTCACAAGAAGTTCTCGGTGCCGCTAGCCTGCCTGGTGTTCGTCGTGTTCGCCTTCCCGGCCGGGCTGCTCGCGCCGCGGAGTGGACGCACCTACGGGCTGCTGCTCGGCCTCGGTGTGGCGGTGGTGTACTGGGTGTTGCTGTTCTTCGGGCAGACCACCGGGCTGCGACTGCGCTACTCGCCGGCGCTCACCATGTGGTTTCCCAATCTGGTGGTCCTTGCTGCGGGTGCGGTGGCGCTGCTGGTGCGGCGGGCGCGGTAGGCGGAGCCGCCGCACGAAGCGATGGCGCTAGCCGCTCCGCGCATGCTGCAGCGAATGGTGCTGCGGGCGTTCCTGCCGGTATTCGTCTCGTCGGCCCTGTTGTTCATGCTCGTGCTGCAGCTAGCCGACATCTTCCCGCAGATCTTTCGCTACATCGCCAACGAGGTACCGGTCGCGGTTATCGCGCAGATCGCGCTGTGGTACACGCCCACCACCGTGGTGTTTACGCTCCCCTTTGCTCTGCTGTTCGCGGTTACCTATACGCTCGGGCAGTTCTACGCCCGCAACGAGCTGGTGGCGGTGTTCGGCTCAGGTGTCAGCCTGCGCCGTCTGGTAGTGCCGCTGCTGGCCGGCAGTGTGCTGTTGTGCGGCGGGCTGTTCCTGTTCGAGAACGACGTCGCCATCCCGACCCTAAGGGCCAAGAACCAGCTGTATCGCACCGCGGTGAACATCCGCGTCTCCCTCAACGACTCCAACGTTGCCATTACCAGCGCCGACGGCCGCATCATCTACCATGCCGATCACTACCACGATGAGCGCGGCACGCTTGCCGGCGTGGTGGTGGTAGTGCGGAGTCCGGACGGCGGTGTGGTAGAGCGGGTCGATGCCGAGCGCGGTACCTGGACGGCCGAAGGGTGGCGATTCGAGGGGGTGCGGAGATTCTCGTGGGACGACCGCGGCGCACTGCGGGAGGAGAGCCACGACGGCTATCGAGCCGACCACCTGGCCGAGCCGCCGGCCACCTTTCGCCGGGTGAATCGCGACGTCGCGGAGATGAATCTGCGCGACGCACTGGAGTGGGTGGCTACGCTGCGCAGCGCTGGGCGCGAGTACCGCGAGGCGCTTACCGACACCTACTCGAAGGTGAGCTTTGCACTGACGCCGCTGGCGGTAACGCTGGTGGCCGCGGCCGTGGGCGGGCTGCTGCGCCGCAACGTGCTGCTGCTGAGCCTGGGGCTGGCGGTTGGGCTATCGGTGGTGTTCTTCGCGCTGCGCATGGCCAGCGGCGTGTTTGCCAAGGGAGGGTTGATCCCGCCCAGCGTCGGCGCGTTTGCCGGCGTGCTGCTGTTTCTGGTGGCCGGGACGCTCCTGTTCCGCGCAGCACGGACATGACCGCGCCGTTGCTCCAACTGGAGGCCGAGGACCCCAGCGGCGCCCGCGCCGGACGCCTCGCGTTGGCCCGTGGGCCGGTCAGCACGCCGGCGTTCATGCCGGTTGCCACCCGCGGGACGGTAAAGGCCATATGGCTCGAGGACGTGGCCGCGCTGGGGGACCGGCTGATTCTGGCCAACGCCTACCACCTCTATCTGCGCCCAGGCATCGAGCGGGTCTCCGGGGCGGGGGGGCTGCACCAATTCATACGCTGGCCGCACCATATCCTTACCGACTCCGGCGGCTACCAGGTGTTCTCGCTGGCCCACATGCGCAAGGTGGAGGAGGGGGGTGTCTGGTTTCGGTCCCATATCGACGGCTCCGAGCACCGGCTGACCGCTGCGGACGTGGTAGCCAATCAGCTCGGTCTCGGCAGCGACGTGATCATGCCGCTCGACGTGTGCACCGCTGCGACGGCCAGTCGCAGGGAGGCTGAGCGGGCCCTGGCGACCACCGAACGTTGGCTGCATGCGAGTGTGGCCGCGTGGCGGGCGGCGCCGGAATCGGGCCGTGGGCAGCTGTTCGCCATCATGCAGGGCCACTTCGATCCAGCACTGCGGCGACGCTCGGCCGCCGAGCTGGCCGAGCATCAACTGCCCGGCAACGCCGTCGGTGGCCTATCGGTGGGTGAGAGCCATCAGCAGCTGGTGGAGTTCATGGAGCTCAGCGTCGGCCTGCTGCCGGCCGACCGGCCGCGCTATGTGATGGGTGTCGGCTCCCCCGACTACGCGGTCGAGGCGGTGGCCAGTGGCGCGGACATGTTCGACTGCGTGTATCCCACCCGCGTTGCCCGCAACGCCCAGGCGCTGACCGATCAGGGCATCCTGTCGCTCAAGTCGGCGGCGTGCGCGACCCTCGGCAGCCTGAGCGGC